>JBASAV010000593.1:0-32379 GCA_049650785.1 Lewinella sp.
CGATACAGCCCTACCAATGGTGGGGGTGATGGCTTTTTGTGGGGCGGTGGCGTTGACATTGCTTAGTGTGGGTAGCCGGCGGATGCCGGCGACTACTTCGGCTTGAGGTTAAGTGGTCGGACCGGAACTGGCGCGACCGCTAGTGGTCGGACGACTAGTCGTCCGACCACTTAGAATACCGGCGACTACCGAAAACTTAACATACAGTTAACCTCACAGGGGTCGGTTCAGGCACCTGCGCCTTTCTGAAGCAAAGCGGGCCGTCCGGATTAGGAAATCCTGCGCCCCCCCACCCTATCTTCGTCCCATGTCCGCAAGATTCTCGCGCGTAGGTCACGTGCTCGCCTCCGCTGGTGCCGCCATAGGCGTGGCCAACCTGGTCATCTTTCCCTACCGGGTGCACTACTTCGGCGGGAGTGCTTACATCCTGGCGTTTGTGGTCTTCACCCTCCTGATGGGCATTCCGCTTATGGTACTCGAGAACGCCATGGGCAAACGGCGCGGTACCGATTCTACCGAAGCCTTTGCCCTACCCGCAGCCTCCCCCAATTGGCAGGCCGTGGCCTGGTTGGGCATTCTTACCTCCATCATGGTGGCCTCTTTCTATCTCGTCCTGGCCGGCTGGACGCTGGAGTATGTTTGGAAATACCTGACGGATTACGCCACGGTAGCCGCCACACCCGCCGGACCAGCCTTTGGCGAGGCAATTGGGTCTATTCCACGGGCACTCCTCTTTACGGGCGTGTTTACCGCCTTAGTTGCTTTGGTGTGTTCCCGGGAGCTGTATTCGGGTATCGAGCGACTGGGTAAGGTCGCTATGCCGATTCTGGGTGTATTACTGGTCTTCCTTATTGTGTCACTCCCTATCCTGCGCCCCGCCGCAATGGATTACGGTAATCTGCTCAAATTTGACTGGAGAAGCCTGCTTATCCCAACGGACAACCGGGAGCTGGGCCTCCTGCACGCCCTTGGCCAAGCCTTCTTCAGTTTGGGATTAGGCGCCGTGTCCATGATGACCTTTGCGGCCCACGCCGACCGGGAAACGAACGTGCTGCGTGCCGCCCCGCAGATCGTGCACCTCGACACGGTTGTCGCCATCCTCGGAGCGGTCCTCGTTCTCCCGCTGATCGGTGGAGCAGGAGGAGACATCTACAGCGGCCCCCCCTTGGTATTCATCAACCTCGTAGAGATCTTCAAAACTTACGGACCCGCCGCGCAGTGGGTCGGGCTGCTGTTCTTTTTCCTGCTGGCCGTCGCTATCCTCACCTCCGCGGTGTCGCTCTTCGAGCCTGCCCTGCGTACGATGACCGAATGCTACGGCTGGCAACGCAGTTGGGGTGGACCGGTGATCGGACTGATCGTTTTCGCGTTGGCTGTACCGGTAGTGATATCCTGCTCGGGTGACGGGCCGGCGTGGCTCACCAACTTCGCCGGAATGGGCGATCCGGGACTTGGGTACTTCAACTTCCTGCTGGAGTGGTTCGGCAGCATCTCGCTACTTATCGGGGAACTGTTGCTCTGCTGGTTCCTCCTGAAGGTATGGGGACTACCGGCTTTCTTTGAAGAGCTTACCGTCGGCGGGCACCGCGTGACGGCTGGTGACCGCCAGCGGCTTACCTGGCAATTGCGATACGTGATCCCGATTGGTATCGGTCTCTTACTGCTTGCCAAAATCTGGACCTTGCTGTAACCGATAATGGCGGGCTGGGATAGGCGGTCGCACCGATACTACTTCCTCCTCGGGAACGGCCCGCTTAACAGTTGCGGCTTCGGCAAGGATTATTGTACCACTATACTGACACTGGCGCGTTCCCCGTCGGTAGTGCGGAGGTTCAGCATGTAGAGGCCGGGGGGAAGAGCAGTCAGGGGAATGGGGTGGATACTCGGGCCGGCCGGGAAATCTATTTCGGTCAGCTTTCTGATCGTGCGACCCAGGGCATCGACGATGGTCACACTTACTTTGCTAGGCTTACGCAACTGGAACTTCACCGTCCCTGACTCCGAGGCTGGGTTCGGGAAGAACGAAGCCCGTAGGATCTGTTCCCGGGCGGGATGGCCGATCGCCGTAGCGTTGTCGACTTCCACGTACTGGTAAGGTTTGATTTCCTGCCAGCTTCCCACTAGTGCATCCGCTACGGGGATGGTAGAAGCGGTAAGCACGGTATCCAGATCGTATCTGCGACCGAGGTTAAATTCGAAGCCTTTGAATTTTCTGCCTTCGTATATGAAGGGTAACCGCACCAAATTGGTATTAGGGATGGGTCTTAACTCAGGATACTCATTGTAATCATAGCCCATCGAGTCCGCTTCCAAATGGGAATAGAAACTTCCGAGACGGGACGGGGAAACACTTACGCCAGCGGCCGGCGTGAGGAACGACTCCCGTCCGTTGTGGTCGGAAGAGACCACGAATTCCAATCCGGAAAATCCCCAAAAGCTGTTGGCTTCATTGATTACGTTCCACATGACACGAAATCCGTTGTGGTTGTACATAATGACCTCCACCGCGATCTTGCGAAGATTGAAGCCGACGGGCACTTCGCAGCGGACGAAGGGTATCTTGGCCGTATCGGCGGGATTGGTGACGAGCCTGAGGCGGGTGGATCGACCGATTTCTTGCCGCGTACCATCCGCATCGACTCCGACGAATTTCAGAACGACATCGCTGGGAAATGGCGTGAATACGCGGTTACTGAACCATACGTTCCGCACCAACACTTCGTGGATGTCCATCTCCTCCACTAAGCGCGGGTTACCCGTAGTGGTGGGGGTGACGTCGGATACCAGCGTACCCGCCACGCCGCGTAAACCGGAGTTATTTTCCACGACCGCAATCACTTCGAAGTCACCCGCCGCCGTATACTCGTGGGTGACAGTGAGGGTGCCGTTATCGTTCAGGTAGTGGGCCTCCTTCAGGCCGTCTCCCCAACGGATATAAACCGGGGCTTGTTGGGAGGCCGTGGAAAGGTCCAGCTCATCGACGCGGATTTGGGCGGTCAGGGTGGCATCATCCATCGTCACGAGATCGAAATAGATGCGGGGGGCCACCCCCAATTCGGTGGCGTTATACACGCCGGCGTACTCCCCCGCTACTTCGTCGGGCAGGGGTACGGCGAACAGGCGATAATCCTGGATCACGTCGTAGGGCGGCTCCGACAGGATCTTCAAAAACTCGAGGTTAATCGGCAGTATGTTTTTCAGCAGCTCCTCGTCCGGGTCGCCGATCTGCGCCAGGTAAGCCGCCTTACTCGAGTCGTTCCAGATGCGGGATTCCAGGTAATTAAATCGGTTGATGAAGTTCGGTACGCTGGCGAACGTGCGGGTGATCACGGCCTGCTTCGTGGCCCGAATTTTGGAAAGTATGGGATCGACGGCCGTACTGTCGAAGTTGTAGACGTCGAAGATCGAATTGGACCAGTCGAAATTAGGATCGGGTTCTTCCTTCCACCCTACCCCACCACGACCGGTTATGAAGGTGACCAGATCTCCATAGTTATACCGGTACAGGCTATCCCCGGCAAAATCTCCACCCACGGTGCCGTTGGGACCCAGGTTGCCGAAGCGGAGATCCAGGTCCGACCATATTTCTCCCATCTTGTCGGCGAGCCAGCGGCGGCGACCCGCCAATGCGCCCTCCGATTTCATGGGATGGTCGGGGTCGTCGTTGATGTCTTCGGCTTCGGCTACGGTGAGGGAGTAGTTGCACTGAGGGAGATGCGAACAGATCTGCGGCGTAGCCAGGCAGAATTGACCCGGCGTTGCGCTGAGGATGTGCGTCGGGCCGGGCGCGGATTCTCCGGACCCGAATATGGGGTTGCAATTGACTACCGGGAAGCCTTCGAACGAGGTATGGCATTGCCCCTCATTCATGCAACACTGGAAGCACCTTCCATCCCCACAGTTGCTCTTCATAAGTTGTTGCAGGCCGAAAGTACTCACCCAGGCTCCGAATGCGCCCAACTTTCCCCAGCTAATGGTATTCGTTACAAAGCAGGTCGTAGCGGCTTTGGCGCAGGTCTCGGGGGAATACCCCTGTTCCAGACAGGTGGAAATGTTGGTGATCCATTTACCGGCTTGCTGGATCCGCTTCAGGTTCTTCACGTTCTTGTTGATGTCGCAGCTCACTGCATTACCTGCCTGACAAAACTGGTGGGGCATCCCGTACAGCCTCAGATTTCCAATGGGTATCGAGGGTTGTGCGCGTAAGCCGTAGCTTGATAAGGAGAAAAGCAGCACGAGGGAGAAGAGTAGCTTGTTGATGGGAGAGGAATTGCAACGTTAGAAAGGACCACCGCATCAATTGACAGGCAGTAGAGGAAGTCTAGTCGCTTCTTTATCGGGCAGCAACCGCAAACGTTACGGGATTCGCAGTCCCGTTTTCATCAA
Organism: Lewinella sp.; assembly: GCA_049650785.1. Lineage (GTDB taxonomy): Bacteria > Bacteroidota > Bacteroidia > Chitinophagales > Saprospiraceae > Neolewinella. The sequence goes on from JBASAV010000593.1 coordinate 4,387, forward strand.
CTGCCTCGGATGACCGCCGTTGAGAACCGGGAATTAGGCGAGACCGGCAATCAAAAAGCCCAGGTAGGTGCCTAGGCCATTGCCCAGCGCACCCACTAATATGCCCGGCAGGTAAAGGTCCATTCGGTCGAGGCTCTTCGCCAGGGCAAGGGCGGAAGAAGACCCCCCAATGTTTGCCTGGGAGGCTACGGCCGCCACGTCAATGTCCAGCCGGAAGAGCCGCGCCGCCCCGAAGACGATCACCCCGTGCACCAGTACGATCACGACCACCAGGATCAGCAGGCGCCAGGCCAGGTCACCGATCTGACCGAGGGCGGCCAGCTCACAGAAGGCGCCGATCACGGCCAGGAACAGGTAGACCATAAACAGCCCCAGCACCTGTCCACCGGCCAACCGGTGCAGCGCCGGCAACTGGGCCAGCAGCAGGGCTATAGTGGTCAGCACGAGGATGGAGGGGACGTTCAGGCCTATGTTGTCGAGGATCACCGTCAGGGCATCGGACACGGCCAGACTGAGGAATCCGATCCCCAGCAGGATGCCGATGGACAACACGCTTACCGACTCGTTTTCGCGTTCGACGTCTTCCATACCCTCTACGGGGAGGTGGCCGACCTTACCGCGGCGGAGCAGCATCGGTACCGCCAGCGTCACGACCATCCAGACCGCCGTGATGATATTATCTACGGCCGTCATACCCGCGTAGAGTACGCCTTCGCGCATCATATCGTAGTGAATGGCTATGGCATTGTAGTTCACGCTGCCCCCGGTATAGGTACCGGTGAACATGCCGCTGATGGCCGGATAAAATTCCCCGAAGTGGGTGGGTCCGTCAATGATATACATACCCGCCATTACCCCGATGGCCGTCGCGGCGCTGCCCAGCAGAAAAAGCCCGAGCATCGGTGCCCCGGCCCGGCGGATACTCGCCAGATTGACGTCGAGCAACAGGTAAAAGATAGACAGCGGCGCCAGATACCGAAAGATGCCATCGTACACGACCGAGCCCTGACTGGCGGAGGGTATCAGGCCCAGATTCGCCCAGATGGCCACCACGATGATCACCACCAGGGCGGTACCGAGGTGGCGGAGAAAGGTCTTCCGCACCAGCCACTCGGAGAGAACCACGCTTCCGCAGAGTATGGCCAGGAGTAGCAGGGGAGAAGATAGCATGATGATACATTAATTAAGGACACGTCGGCGGACGAACTACGCTACGCTACGTTCGGCAGACGACGTGTCCTACTACGACCGCAACAGCTTTTGCTTTTCCCGCTGGAAGGCGGCGTCGGAAAGAATACCGTCCTCCTTCAGCCTGGCTAGCCGTTCGATCTGGGTAATCAGATCGTCGGAAAGCTCCAGCGTGTCAGCCGGGGCACCGGGACCAGCCTCCTCGGGCACGTCCGGCGCGTTGGCCGAACGGGGAGCGGGGACCCGGTAGCCGTTGGACTTGAAGGCGGCGTACTCATCGGTCGACCGCAGGAAAGCCAGGTGGTCGTGCTTTTCTATCTCGTCAAAATCGTAGTAGCCATGCTCGAGCGCCTGACTGAGGTGGTAAAGGGCCGTATCGGTGTCTTCGTGAATGGAATAGAGGCAGGCGAGCTTGAAGTGGACTTCGGGCTGTCGGGGATCTACGTTCAGGGATCGGCGGTAATCCCGGATTGCCGCGTCAAAGTCGTAGTTGGCATAGTGCTGATCGGCGGTGAGCTGAAACGGGTCCTTACGGGGTGCGGCCGGAGGCGGGGCAGCGTACTCCTGCCGGGGCGGCTGCGGCGGGGGCGGGGCGGAGTGATTGTACTGATTCTGGTACTGCTGATTCTGCTGGGCGGCCCAGAATTCGGGGTTGTATTTGCGGTTGAATTTTTCATCGTCCTGCGTCAGGAGGACGATACCGTCGATCATGGCGATGATCGTGGGTATAAATGTCCAGACAAACAGCAGGTACACGATTCCCAGCCCTTTCTGACCTAGATAGAACCGGTGCACCCCCAGTCCGCCGAAGACCAGGGCGAAGATGCCGGCGGTCGTTTTATTCTTCATAGGAGGCAAAGGTCGGGAATGAAGGAAGATACTCCAAAGCGTGGAATACACTATTCGACCCGCAGCCAATAGGATGACGCGGATCGCGCGATCGGCTCTACGAATGGCGCGCACCCAGCGGCCCCAACCCCATTGGTCCACCGACCGTTACCTTGCACCGCCCGGAAAGCCACAATACCTTTCCGCGGAGCGCTATAACCGCCATTGCCCTATGCTGACCGCCCAGACCACCCACCGCGTACGATACGGAGAAACCGATCAGATGGGTTACCTCTATCATGGCCATTACGCCCTGCTCTACGAGGTGGGCCGGGCCGAGATGCTACGTGATCTGGGGCTCAGCTACGCCGAAATGGAGAAGAAGGTGGGCGTGATGATGCCGGTGATGAGCCTGAACCAACGCTTCGTCCGACCGGCGCGCTACGATGAGGTCCTGACCATCACCACGCAGCTGCGCCACGTGCCCGACCGCACCATTACCTTTCACATCGAGATACACAACGAAAACGGTAAATTGGTTAACGGTGGCTCGGTTAAGCTCTGTTTTGTCGACGTCAAAACCGAGCGCACGGTATCCGTACCCGAGTATTTGCTGCAGGTCATACGTCCGAACTTTTGAGTGTGAAGAAATTCAGCATGACGGCCTTCAAGCAGTACTTCACCGAGCACCCCGTGGTGATCGGGCTACTGAAGTACAGCAAGGAGAACAGCCTCATCGGATTTCACGGCGTGCCCATTTACGACGTCGTTGTGTTCGTCATCAACGAAGCGACCCGCGATGACCTTTTCACCCGGGCCAACAGCGTGGCGTTCAGCTTTTTCCTGTCGCTCTTTCCTTCCATTCTGACCATTTTCACCCTGGTCCCTTTCGTGCTGAATTTTCTCAGTATCTGGTTTCCCGCGCTGGATAGCTTCAATATGACCCTCTACGAGGAGATCAAGCGCGTCATGCCCGGTCAGGCGGGGGACATTGTATTCGGGTTCGTACAGGAAATCACGAATTCACCCAAGATCGGACTGCTCAGCTTCGGTTTCTTACTGGCCGTCTACTTTTCCAGCAACGGGATGATGTCACTCATGCAGGCTTTTGAGAAGAGCTACGTGAAGGTCTTCCGCCAGCGCGGCTTCCTGCGCAAGCGGATGGTGGCCGTAGGCCTGACCTTCCTTATCGGCCTGTTCATCATCGCCAGCGTGGTACTCGTCATCATGGGTGACAGCATCATCGGCTGGATCAATTACTGGCTGGGACTCGGCGGTTTCGCCAGCTTCCTGGTGAACAGCGTCCGGTGGATCACCATGCTGGCGCTCTACTACATCATCATCGGCTCGCTCTACCGTTACGGGGCGGCTACGATCAAGCGGTTCAGCTACTTCAGCCCGGGGGTGACACTCGCCACCATCCTCAGTTTACTTACCTCGGTGGCCTTCAGCTTTTACATCGATGGTTTCAATCGGTACGATACCTACACCAAATTCTACGGTTCCATCTCCACCATCATCATCGTCATGCTGTGGCTGCAGCTGAACGCGCTGATCCTGATCATCGGCTGTGAGATGAATGCGGCCATTGCCGTACACCGGGATTTGACGACGCCGGCGACTCGGGATACGTTGGAGGAGGAGTAGGGGTTTTGCGCCGGCGCGCGGGAAAATACCCTCTCTCCAAACCTTTCGCATCGTAACAACCTCATTCCCTTTACCTGGCAACCGCAACCAATCCGCCTTTCGGGGTGTGTACCTTTACCCCCGGCGGTTTTTGTACAACCGGGCCCTTACCGAGACTAATATACCCCATGAATCGACCCCCGCTTTCCAAGATTTTTGCCGAACGCATCCTGGTCCTGGATGGAGCCATGGGCAGCCTGATCCAGGGCTACGGGCTCACCGAAGCGGACTACCGGCACGGATACCTGGAAGAGCACCCCAGCGACCTGAAGGGCAATCATGACCTCCTGGTCCTGACGCGGCCGGACGTGATCGAGGAGATTCACAAGCACTACCTCGAAGCCGGAGCCGATCTGATCGAGACCAACACCTTCAGCGGCACGACCATCGCCCAGGAGGACTACGGTACGCAGCACCTGGTGTACGACCTGAACAAGGCGGCGGCCGAAGTGGCCCGCCGGGCGGCGGATGCCTTCTCCACCGATGACAAACCCCGCTACGTAGCCGGGGCGGTCGGTCCGACCAACAGAACGCTGAGCATCAGTCCGGACGTCAACGACCCCGGCTACCGGGCCATCACCTTCGAGCAACTGAGTGCGGCCTATAAGATCCAGATTGAAGGACTGACCGACGGCGGTGTCGACTGTATCCTCATCGAAACCATCTTCGACACGCTCAACGCCAAGGCAGCGCTTTTCGCCCTGCAGGAGGTACGTGATGAGCGGGGCATCGAGCTGCCGGTCATCATTTCCGGAACGATCACCGATGCCAGCGGCCGGACGCTCTCGGGTCAGACGACGGAGGCCTTCTATATCTCCGTGGCTCACGCCAAGCCTTTATGCATCGGACTAAACTGTGCCCTTGGCGCGAAGGAAATGCGAACGCACCTGGCCTCCCTGGCTAAGATTGCGGAGTGTTACGTGCATGCCTACCCCAACGCGGGCTTACCCAACGAGATGGGCGAGTACGACCAGGACGCCGAAGAGATGCAGGAATATATCCGCGACTTTGCCGCGAGCGGATTAGTGAATATGATCGGAGGTTGCTGTGGTACGACTCCGGCCCACATTGCCGCTATGGCCCGGGCGGTGAAAGGCGTCTCGCCACGGAAGGTACCGAAGCCTGCTACCCAGACCCGACTGAGCGGGTTGGAGCCATTGATCATGCGCGAAGAAACTAACTTCGTGAATGTAGGGGAGCGCACCAATGTGACCGGGTCCCGCAAATTCGCCCGTCTCATCAAAGACGGGGACTATCCTACTGCCCTCGATGTCGCCCGCGACCAGGTGGAAGGCGGCGCTCAGGTGATTGACGTGAACATGGACGAGGGGCTGCTCGACAGCGAGGAGGCCATGAAAACGTTCCTGAACCTGGTGATGGCCGAACCGGATATTGCCAAGCTGCCCATCATGATCGACTCCTCGAAATGGGTGGTGATCGAGGCCGGTCTACGCTGCGTACAGGGGAAATGCGTGGTCAACTCCATCAGCATGAAGGAGGGGGAAGCTGAATTTCTGCGGCAGGCCCGCCTGGTAAAACGCTACGGAGCCGCCGCCGTGGTGATGGCTTTCGACGAAAAAGGGCAGGCCGACTCAATTGACCGCAAGGTGGATATCTGCGTACGGGCTTATAAGTTGCTGACCGAACAGGCCAACTTCGATGCGCAGGATATTATTTTCGATCCCAATATCTTCGCCATTGCGACCGGCATCGACGAGCATAACAATTACGGTGTCGACTTCATCGAGGCGACCCGGCGGATCAAGGAACTTTGCCCGGGCGTGAAGATCAGTGGTGGCGTTTCCAATGTCAGTTTTTCCTTTCGCGGGAATAACCTGGTGCGGGAGGCCATGCACTCCGCTTTTCTTTACCACGCAATCCGCGCCGGCATGGACATGGGCATCGTAAACGCCGGCCTGATCGAGGTTTACGAAGACATTCCCAGGGACCTACTCGAACGGGTAGAAGATGTCATCCTCAACCGGCGCAACGACGCTACCGACCGCCTGATGGAATACGCCGAAGGCCTGAAGGACGTGGGCGGCCGTACGGTGCAGCGCGACCTCGGCTGGCGGGAAAGTACCGTCGAAGAGCGTCTGCGCCACAGTCTGGTGAAGGGGATTACGGAATACATCATCCCGGATACGGAAGAAGCGAGGGAAAAGTACCCCCGCCCCCTCCACGTCATCGAGGGTCCGCTGATGGACGGCATGAACGTGGTGGGTGACCTTTTCGGATCGGGCAAGATGTTCCTGCCACAGGTAGTGAAGAGCGCCCGGGTGATGAAGCAGGCGGTGGCATACTTACAGCCCTATATCGAGGAGGAACGCCTGGAACTGGGGGGAGATGCGGATGCGGAAGAAACCCACAAGGGTAAGATTCTTCTAGCCACCGTAAAGGGCGATGTCCATGACATCGGCAAGAATATCGTAGGCGTGGTACTGGCCTGTAACAACTACGCCATCTACGACCTGGGCGTCATGGTACCGGCCAATAAGATCCTGGACGAAGCAGAGCGATTAAAGGTGGACGTGATCGGCCTGTCCGGACTGATCACCCCTTCCCTGGACGAGATGGTGAACGTAGCCGCCGAGATGGAAAGGCGTGGCATCCATACGCCCCTGCTGATCGGTGGCGCCACGACGAGCAAAACACATACGGCGCTTAAGGTTGCTCCGGCCTACAGTGGCCCGACCGTCCACGTGCTCGATGCCAGCCGGGCAGTGACGGTAGTCAGTGAGTTACTAAATTCAGAGGATGCGGAACGCGAGCGGTATCGGAACAGCATCACCGAGGAATACGAACGCGTGCGCGTGCAACGGGCCAATAAGCAGTCCAACAAAAAGACGCTGTCCATCAAGGAAGCCCGCAAAAATCACCTGAAGCTGGATTGGGCGAATTATACCCCTCCGGTACCGACCTTCACGGGTAGCAAAGTGCTGCACGAATATCCGTTAGGCGAACTAGTCGACTTCATCGATTGGACGCCCTTCTTCAGTAGTTGGGGCCTGGCCGGGAAATTTCCGGAGATCCTGGAGGATGAAGTGGTTGGCGAGCAGGCGACCCAGTTGTATCGGGAGGCGCGCACTATGCTCGATAAGATTGTCAGCGAGCAGTGGCTCTCCGCGGAGGGAGTGATTGGATTTTGGCCAGCTAGCGGAGAAGTCAGCACCGACACTGTTCACGTACAAACGGAGGGTAAAGCCTACGAACTATACCAATTACGCCAGCAGAGCAAGAAATCGGCCAGATTATCTAACCAGGCGCTCACGGATTACATTGCGCCGGCGAGTAGCGGCAAACAGGATTACATCGGTGGGTTTGCCGTCACGGCAGGGATTGGTATCGAGGAGCACGTCAAACGGTTTGAGGAAGCCCACGATGACTACAGCGCGATCATGCTGAAAGCCCTCGCTGACCGACTTGCTGAAGCCTTCGCCGAGGCTCTTCACCGGCGGGTGCGACGGGAATACTGGGGATACGCGGCGGATGAGGGACTCGACAATGATGCCCTGATTGCCGAACAGTACCGGGGCATTCGTCCTGCACCAGGATATCCCGCCTGCCCGGAGCACACGGAAAAACAAAAGCTTTGGGAGCTGCTCGACGTGGAGAAAGCTATCGGCATCCAGCTTACCGAAAGCTTTGCCATGTACCCTACGTCCAGCGTGAGCGGCTGGTATTACAGCCACCCGGAAGCCAAATATTTTACTGTTCGCGGCATCCAATCGGATCAGGAGCAAGACTACGCCCGGCGTAAGGGCTGGGATCCCGTCACCGCGCAGAAGTGGCTGGCCCCCATCAGGGGTTAACTTACCGTTAATCCTGGGGGTGTCGCACAATAACCGCTAAAAAGGCTTTACCTTAGGGAGGCTCTGAATACCGACCTAATGTCAAGATTCGCTTTACTGCTGCTTATGCTGCTGGGTGCTGCACTCCCCGCACAACAGATCATTCTGAACAACGAGTATTTCCCGGAAGCAGGAGACACGCTCAAGTACAACGTAGCCGCCGATGGCTTCGTCATTGATCTGCTGGGACCCGGTGAAAACGTCAACTGGAATTTTGGGGAGTTGGCGGTGGACCGGGAAATCGATCGCCCGGTTATTTCGGCGGTAGATGATCCGGTCTTTACCGACGCCGATATTTTCATGGATATTGACGCCAATACGGTTGGCTATTACCGCGTCAATGCTACTTCCGTCGATCTGATCGGTCTGCGGGGCAAGACGCCGCTTCTCGATCAGTTTATGGTCGAGGCCCCGTTAAATCCGAGCCGTCCCGACCGTCGGGCCCCTTTGTCGTACGGTGATGCATTCGATATAACAACTTCAAATCGAATCGTAGTCTCACCCGACAGCCTCCCTCAGGAAGCGCTCGATGAGCTCGGAAGCCTAATTACCGAGGTAGACAGTATTCGTCTTACGACGACCAGCGTTCGGCAGGACATTATCGATGCCGCCGGTACGCTGACCATCAACAATCAGACGTACGATGTAATCCGTGAAAAACGTACGGAGATATTGGCTACCACCGTTGAAGTTAAGACGGGAATATTCGGCTATATTGACATTACGTCTAATCTGCGTAGCCTTTTCCCGGAGTACCAGGATTTCATCGGTCCGCAGCCACTGGTTACCACCTTCTACTTCTGGTCTCCCGGCGAAAAGGAGGCCATCGCCACTGTTACGCAAGATAGTGACGGTACCTACTCCCAGCTCACCTACAAGCGGGGTGACGCCATTAACTCCACTGGCGGACCCTACCTGCGACAGGCGGATATCAACGTGTATCCTAATCCGGCGCACGGACAGACCTTCTTTGAGGTCAACGGTCTAGACGCAGGTGATTACACGATAAGCGTATTAAATGTACTTGGCCGAAAGGTGGCGGATACGCGCTTCTCGCCCATTGCCGGTGAAGCAAAAGTGCCACTCGATCTGGGTAAGCTTCCGCGGGGTACTTACCTGTACAGCCTGACCAACGAGCGCGGTCGGATACTCACTACTCGCAGACTAATGGTTGGCGGTTAGATCGCGACGTAGCTCCCGGATTTCCTCCGTCAGAGCATCCACTTTCCTTTCCAGATCCCGGTTATTATCCATCGTCATTTCGTCTACGAAGATGGCATTGGCCAGTCCTATGCCGAAGATGCCTCCCAAGAGTACGACCGTCCCAAAATAGAGCCGCGTCATGCCCACCCGTAGCGGAGAAGCACTATTTGGTGTAATGGCATTCGGGATGTCGTTCCACCCTTCCAGGGTAAACATTTGGAAGATGCTGTAGAAGCTCACCAGCGGATCACCGAAGTACTGGGGAGCCGTATCGGCGTAAAAGTGGCAGGTGACCATGGCGAAGAGAAGATTCAGGAAAAACAGCGCCCCCAGTACCAGTACGGAGGACTTCATAGCACGCCCCAGCCCCTGCATAACCTGCTCCACGTTGGGGATAAACCGGAGGAACCGCACCAGGCGTACGAGACGGAATAGCCGCAATAATATCAGGATAGTTGTATCGGGTACGTCGAAGAAGGCCAAGAAGAGGACGGGTAAGGAGCCCACAATGACGAAGAAGTCAAACTGGTTCCAGGAGTTAGCAAAGTAGCCCTTCGGTTTGAGCACCGACAACTTGACTACGACTTCGAGAACGAAAAATAGGATGAAGAAATAATCCAGACCCAACAGCCAGAAATTGTCATGCTGGCTCGGGAAATACAGCGCAAAGATCACAATAGCGTTCAGGAGGACGGCAAACAGGATAAGCCGTTCGTTGAAAAATAGTCGTTTCACGGTGGTGGTTCTTGTCTGCCAAATTACCGTCTTCCGCGGGTTGCCCACCGTATATTGGACGAATGGATTCGATCACGCAGTACTTTGAAACGATACCCAGCAGTCACCGGACCCTTATCCTCGTAGGTGGACTAACCATTTTCTGGTTATTTGAGAGCGCCGTTCCCCTCTTCACGGCCGAGTACAAAAAGTGGCGGCACGCGGGCATCAACTTTTTCTTTACGGTCACTACCATCGTCGTCAACTTTGTTCTGGCGTTCGTCCTCGTGAAGGGCAGCCAGTGGGCGGTAGAAACGGAATTCGGGCTGCTGCAGTGGATCGACCTGCCGGTGTGGGCTATGGCGATCGGTGGCTTACTGTTACTGGACCTGTTTGGGGCTTACCTGGCCCACTGGACCGAACACCGGGTTCCCCTTTTTTGGCGCTTCCATCTCATTCACCACACCGATCAAAACGTCGACACCACCACCGCCAACCGTCATCACCCGGGGGAGAGCGTCATCCGCTTCGCCTTTACCACGGCGGCAGTGATCCTGCTCGGCGCACCCATTTGGTTGGTCTTCCTGTATCAGAGCATGAGCGTGATCCTGAGCCAATTCAATCATGCCAATATTACCGTCCCGGAATGGCTGGACAAAGCCCTGCGGACCGTATTCGTCACACCCGATATGCACCGGGTCCATCACCACTACGTACTGCCCTATACCGACAGCAACTACGGCAACATCTTCAGCGTCTGGGATCGGCTATTCGGCACCTATATGGTCATGGATAATCGGGATTTGCGCTATGGGGTCGATACGCATATGGAGGAACCCGACCATCAGAACTTGTGGCGGATGCTGGGGATTCCTTTTGAGCGTCGGAAGTAGCGTGTGGGATACGCATGCGAGCGAAGCAAGCGGCAAGTCTAAACGACTAAAGAACTGAAAGACTAATTTAATTACTAACTCTACCGGGCCACTTTACCCGTACGTAAGTAAACCATCTTCCCGCCCTTCTCGCTGACGTACCGCTGGATAATGCGTGCCGTATCCGGATAGGTTACGCAGCGCTTGACACTATCGATCGCCGTGGCCAGGTCGTGGCTACGCTCCTTGTCGATGAAGCCGAAGCCCTGGTACTTTCCTTCCTCCACCAGAATGACGGAGGCTTCGTCGTGGCTACGCCCCTGGTCAAAGAGGAGAAAATCCTCGTCGAAGACGTTTCGCAGGTGGAGCCGGGCTTCCTCCGCGCGTTCGTTGTATGCCTCGGGAGCCTCTTCTCCGGCACAGCCGCCGCGGCACTGCTTAAGGTGATAGTGAAAGCAGGCGGATTTACTGGGGTAGATGTGTGTAAAGGCGCTGCAGAGTTCCAGGTGCTTGCGCACAAAGTTCAGTCGACCCTTAGCCCGACTGATGGATGGGTATTCACTGATAATGTCCAGTTCCTTCCTGGCCTGGGCGCTATTCCGGACCACATCGAAGCAGCGGAAGCCGCGCTCATTGACGTAGCTGTGAATGGCGTGGCTGAAGCGTTTTCCCCGCTGGGCCCGATTAATGCGTGGCTGGAGGCGTTTGATCTCTTCACTTTCCAGTAGCAGGGCTACTAGCTCGCTGCCGGTGATCTCGTAAGTGATGTCCGCGACCTTCTCGGCGATCCGGCTACCCTTCGTGGTGTGATCGTTGAAGTGCTGCGCGATGCGCTTGCGGATATTGGTACTCTTACCTACGTAGACGACATCCCCCTTAGCATCGTGGAAGTAGTAGACGCCGGTATCTTCCGGGATCTCCATGATCTGCTCGAGCTTGATCTGTTTCGGCAGGCGGGTTTCCTTGATGCCGTGATTGATCAGTCGGGTAGCTTCTTTGGCACAGTCTTCACCGGCCAGACAGCGTTCGAGCAACTCCGTGGTGGCCACAGCGTCGGCAAGCGCCCGGTGGCGCGCGTCTACCTCAAAGCCGAAGTGTTTGATCAGATTGCCAAGGCTGTAGCTCTTGAGACCGGGGAAGCATTTGCGGGCCAGGCGGACGGTGCAGAGCTTTCGCCGGGAGAAGGTATACCCGAGACGACCAAATTCCGCCCGCAGGAAGCCGTAGTCGAATTTGGCGTTATGCGCTACGAATATCCGCCCGTCCGTCAGTTCGACGATTCTCTTAGCGACTTCATAAAATTTAGGCTTACCGGCCACCATCTCCTGGGTGATACCCGTTAGCTCTACGATGCCGGCGGGGATGTACTGCTCCGGATCCAGTAAGGTCTCGTACGTTTCCGTTACCTTTTCGCCGTCGTATATGACAATACCGATCTCGGTAATCCGCGACCGGGAGGCACGTCCTCCGGTGGTTTCGATGTCAACGATCGCGTATTCTCTCTTACTCATAGCTCCGTCGCCTTCGGCGGTCATTAATGCACTGGAATGGCCAAGGTATATCTAATTATTTGTTTTGCCTTCCTGCTTACCGCAAATTGTTTTAAATCGGGAGGAGACCCCGGTGCCACGCAAGTGAGCACGCCCCCGGCGGATGTAGCGACGCAAACTGAAGCTGGCCAGGGTTTTCCGACCGCGCTACCTCCTGCGCCCGCCGCCCAAAACCCGGCCGCCTATCTCCCCTTACTGCAGGGCAAAAGGCTCGGCTTAGTCGTTAATCAGACATCGACGGTCGGCGCAACGCATCTTGTGGATACCCTGCTAGCCCTCGGACAGGAAGTGCAAATCATATTTGCGCCCGAGCACGGCTTCCGGGGAGACGCTGACGCCGGCGCACAAATCGCGGACGGTACCGATACCCGCACCGGCCTGGCTATTAAGTCGCTGTACGGCAGCAATAAGAAGCCTTCCGCCCAAGATCTGGCCAATGTGGATCTGATCGTCTTTGACATCCAGGATGTAGGTGCTCGATTCTACACTTACATTTCTACGCTTCATTACGTAATGGAATCGGCCGCCCGCTACGGTAAACCCGTAGTGATCCTCGACCGCCCGAACCCAAACGGGCATTATATAGATGGTCCCATACGGAAACCGGGCTTTGAAAGCTTCGTTGGCCTGGATCCCATTCCGGTTGTGCACGGCCTCACCGTTGGCGAATACGGCCAGATGGTCAACGGAGAGGGATGGCTCGGAGAGGGTCTGCTATGCGATTTGACGGTCGTACCCTGTGAAAACTATCGCCACGACAGCGTCTACGAACTTCCCGTGGCCCCCTCCCCCAACCTACCTAACCAGCGGAGCATTTACCTCTATCCCAGCCTGTGTTTCTTCGAGGGAACGGCGCTGAGTGTGGGCCGCGGTACCGATAAGCAATTTCAGATCTACGGTCACCCGGAGTTGGAAGGCCCCTTTACCTTTACCCCGGCCCCCGGACCCGGGGCAGCGAACCCCAAGCTCAACGGCGAAACCTGCCACGGTTTCGATCTCACCGAAGAGACGGCAGATACCTGGAGACAAAATCAACTTGACTTAAGGCCCCTGCTCGATACCTACCAGCAACTAACAGACGACGGTGTAGACTTCTTCACGCGCGCTGATTTCTTTGATCTGCTGGCGGGCACCGATGCATTACGGGAGATGATCGTAGCCGGTGCCTCGGAGTCGGAAATCCGGGATAGCTGGGCGGAGGAGCTGGCGGCTTACCGGACCATGCGGGGAGATTATCTGCTCTATCCAGACAGTGAATAAGGGATTTTTGGTGATCCCAAGGCTACAAACGGTGCGTATTGGAATTATATCGTGCCGGAGCTCCCTCAGGCAACACTCGGCTACTGAGCCGACTTCCATGTTAACTGTAGGTTAACTTTTCGACGGTCGCCGGTAATCTAACTGGTCGGACGACTAGTCGTCCGACCAGTAGCGGTCGCGCCACTACCCGTCCGACCAGTAGCCCCATTGGCCAGCCCGCACCCGCATCGTACCTTCACACCAGCGCTACCGCCATCGTTGTCGGTACGCAATCCCCCCGAATGAACCGTCAAGCCATCCTGGCTACCGTGGCCGATGTCCTGCTGGATGCTGCCACGCCCCCCACCCTGCTCCACGATACCCTGGAAACCTACCGGGACCTGCTGCTGACCGTATCCGGGCTGGACCTGGGCGACGAGGAAAGCCTTAGCCCCCGCCACACCGGTCAGGGTGTAGCCATCGGCGCTACTTGGGCCGCACTTTGTATTGACGATGAGTTTCGGACCCACCGCTTTATTACTGGTCTCTACCAGGCCATCACCGACCGCCTGGAGCGATATCCGGGGCCCGTCCATGTGCTGTACGCCGGATGCGGTCCGTTTGCCACCCTGGCCCTGCCGCTGATGACACGCTTCCGTGCCGATCAGCTTCAGTTTACCCTGCTGGAAATCAACGAAGTAAGCTATTCGGCGGTACGCACCCTCCTGCGCAACCTCGGCTTGAACGAATATGTGAAGTCCGTACAGCAGACGGACGCTTCCAGCTATCGGATAGCGGATGCTGCCTCGATCGGCATACTGCTGACCGAGACCATGCAGTACAGCCTGGTCGACGAGATGCAGGTACCCATTTGTCTCAATCTTCTTCCTCAGCTACCCGCCGATGCCCTACTCATCCCGGAGCGGATCGAACTGCGGCTGGGGCGTATGGAGGATGCGAAAGCTACTTTCCTTGCGGAGGATCTCGGGCATTTACTTACCATTGATCGGGCGCGGCTATTGGCGTACGTGCGTACGGAAGAATCTACCGACTTCCCCACCGTGCGCTTGCCTATCCCGGCCGCCGGCGGATTACTGGCCATCCGGACAACCATCACTATTTACGGCAGTCACCAACTGCTGGACTACGAAAGCGGATTGACCAATCCGGAAGTTATCGGCCTTTTTCCGGATGCGGAAGGCGTGCCGGAATACATCGATTTTACCTATCAGATGGAGCCATCTCCTTACCTGCGGCTCGCTTATCCCGTCGCAGCCGCCAGTTGAGCGCGAAAGATGCGACAAGGCAAATGATGCTTAACACGCTGAAGTAACCGGGAAGCTGATAATCATCTCCACCGAGCGGCAGGAGCACCACCCCGGCCACGAGTAATATGTGAACTAGGTTCTCCCGCCGGGACACAGCGGACTCGCCGGCGAGGTTGAGCCGCATCAGTACACCGGAGACGGCAACCAGTAATAAGATGACAAAAGGTTGCCACGTCACCGAGCCGGCAGGCCAGGGCCACCACGAAAGGGCAAGGGCCGCGACGGCAAATACGCCAGCCGTCCAGTACATCATGCCACGGGGAGGTTTCACATCTTTCATTACTGTCGAGTTGGTGAGGTTGCCATTATCTAAGTGAAAATAGGGAGCCACGTAGGGTAGCCTCCCGTTCAGGCAGGTTGTTCGTCCATACCGGGCCGACCGCGCCAGGCGAAATAGGCGGCAAGCAGGAGGAACCCTACCATACCACCGAACATGATGGCCGGATCTCCGAAAATCCGCAGGTCGGTTACGAAGAAGATCGTGACGAGGAGTAGACAGCTTCCCGCGAGACTATTGCGCTGCGACCGCGAATCTGAGTCATCCACGGCAAGTAGCCGAAGATAAGCGGCCGACAGTACGAGAAAAAAGGCAAGGACAAAGAGTCCGGCCTCCCACTCGGGTGGAAATACGGGGAGTAACAACAGCACGTAAGCAGTAAGCCATATGCCGAAGGAAAGCCGGCTAGTGGACTTTTTGCGGGACATTTCGTGGTCGGACATGATAGAGTGAATTTCTTAGTGCGTGGAAGGCTTGCCTACCCATAGGAGAAGCAAACCTCGATAAATCCGCACCGAATATAAAAGCCAACCCCCGTCCGTACTAACGCCATTAGACCAATGACCCTATTTTCTCGAACAAATTCAGGGGAACGAACTTAGTTTGATGTGTAAACTAAGCCATGTCCCACCTATCCCGCATCTACCGCCCTGCCTTCGGTTTGCTCACCGATCTCTACGAACTCACGATGGCCGCCGGATACTACCACCAGCGGATACACGAACGCCGGGCCATCTTTCACCTCTTCTACCGCAATCCGCCCTTTGGCGGGCATTTCGCGCTGGCGGCCGGCCTGCCGCTCGCTATTGACCTGATCGAGAACTATCGCTTCAGCGCGGATGACGTGCAGTATCTGGGTCGGCTAAAGAGCGACGATGGATCGGCACTCTTCAAAGAACCCTTCCTGAATTACCTGCAACGCATGCAGTGGACCGGTGATCTAGACGCCGTACCGGAGGGAGAGATCGTGCTGCCCCACGAACCGCTGCTGCGTATCGAAGGCCCGCTCATTCAGGTGCAACTACTCGAAACCGCGTTATTGACAGTCATGAATTTTTCCACGCTCATCGCCACCAAGGCTGCCCGGATCAAAGCCGCCGCGGGAGATGATGCCGTACTGGAATTCGGACTACGTCGCGCGCAGGGTATCGATGGCGGACTGACCGCCTCCCGCTCCGCCTATCTGGGCGGATGTGATGCCACCAGCAATGTTTGGGCCGGCCGGTACTACAACATCCCCGTCAAGGGCACCCACGCCCACAGCTGGGTGATGGTCTTCCCCGACGAGCTGACCTCCTTCGAGGCCTACGCCGAAGCGCTGCCCGCGAACTGCATCTTTCTCGTGGATACGTACGACACGCTGGAGGGTACCCGCAACGCCATCCGCGTGGGTCAGCAACTACGGCAACGGGGTCACGAAATGAACGGGATACGGCTCGACAGTGGCGATCTCGGCGAACTATCGATCGAAGCCCGTAAACTATTGGACGAAGCCGGCTTCCCCGACGCCGGGATTGTCGCCAGCGACAGCCTGGACGAATACGCCATCAAAGAACTGAAGGCGGAGGGTGCCCGTATCAATATTTGGGGTATCGGCACGCGCTTGGCTACGGGTCACGACCAGGCCGCGCTCGGTGGCGTCTATAAGCTATCGGCCATCCAGGATGAACGCGGACAGTGGATATCAAAGGTCAAACGCTCGGAAACGGCCGATAAATCCAGCAACCCTGGGAAGCTCGGAATACGACGCTTCAGTAAGGATGGTTGCCCGACCGGGAGTCAGCTCTTCAACGAACTCAGCGGCGAGCCCGGGAACGCGGTGATCCAAGATAGGAAACAGCACCAGCTCCAGGGGGAAGAAAGCCGCGTGCTTCGGTCAGTGTTTGAGGGTGGAAAACGGGTTTACGATGTGCCGGATCTACCTACTTCCCGCGCGGCGGCGCAAAAAAACTGGTCCCGCTGGTCTGCTATAAACTGGCGTCAATTTCACTATGGACTAAGCCCCGAGCTAGCCGCCGAAAAAGAACACCTCCTGAAAATGGATCGGACACCAACCAGCAACCAGTAACCAGTAACCAACAACCCACAACCCAATACGCTATGCCCACCTACAAACACCCCCGCCCCTCCGTCACCGTGGACGTCGTGGTATTTGGCTACGATGGCGGCGAAACGCTGAAATTACTGCTGATTCAGCGGGGAGGCGAGCCCTTCAGGGGCCAGTGGGCCCTCCCCGGCGGATTTGTAGATATGGAGGAGGACCTGGAAACCAGCGCCCTGCGCGAGTTGGAAGAAGAAACCGGCGTCAAAGATCTGTACCTCGAGCAACTCTATACCTTCGGCCAACCCGGACGCGACCCCCGCGGACGGGTCATCAGCGTAGCGCACTACGCCCTGGTCAACCTGGGAAACCACCCCGCCAGTGCCGCCTCGGATGCCGCGCGCGCGGAGTGGTTTGCGCTGGACGACCTGCCGGAACTGGCCTTCGACCACGCCCGGATCATTGAGATGGCGACCACGCGCCTGCGGGCGAAGGTTCGCTACCAACCCATCGGCTTCGAATTACTGCCGGAAGAATTTACCCTCGGTGAATTACAGAAGCTCTACGAGACAGTGCTCGGCGTGCCGCAATTCAACAAGCGTAACTTTCGAACGCGCATTCTGAAAACTGACATCCTGGAAGAGGTCGGCAAGCAAGAAAACGTAGCCCACCGCCCGGCGCTGCTGTACCGATTCAACGAGGAGCGGTACCGGAAGTTGGTGGAGGAACGGGACTCGGCCGTTCTCCGGCGAGCACTGGACTTTGAGCTTTAGCCCGCCGAACTTTTGGGCGCGCAATGGGTAGAAGTGTACGCCCATTCAACCCCACCGCCCATGTTATCCAAGCGAGGAAGCCAGAAAGCTAAAGAACCGCTCCGCCCCGATTTCGAAATGTTCGAACGTGCCCAGGAGCACCCCTACTCTCCCGAAGCTATGGACGGGGCCATCCCGCTATGCATTGCCGAGAACCTGTTGCAGTGGCCGAAGCTCCGCGATAAACTCCAGTCGATCGCCGCCGGAAACGAATGGCCGGACTGGATCGCGGCCTACACCCAGCTATCGGGAGCACCCGAATTCCGGGAAGCGGTGGCCACCTTCGCCGGTCGGTTCATCGCGGGCCGGGAGTTGTCGGAAGACTGCTTCTGCGCCAGTGCCGGAGCGACGGCCGTAGTCGAAGTGACCGCGATGGCGCTCGGAAACCCCGGGGACTATACCGTATTTCCCGCTCCGGCCTACCAGGCTTACGCCCCCGACATTCAAAACAAGGCCGGACTGCTCCGGTACGATATCCGACACTACACGGCTGATTTCGGGCCCACCTTCCATCCACTGTCCGTCCGGGAACTGGAGAAAGCCCACGAAGATCTGGGTGATAAGTTCCGGATGCTGGTGCTCACCCAACCCGATAATCCTACCGGGGCCATTTACTCGGAAGCGCAATTGCGATCGATAGCGGAGTGGTGCTCGGAGAAGAAGATTCACCTGATCGTAAACGAGATCTACGCACTGAGCCAGTTCGAGCGTGGCGCGGAGGGCATTCCCAATGACTCCGAATACACCTCTTTCCTACCCATCCTGGAAGAGATGGAAAGCCCCTTCCTGCACTGGTGGTATTCGTTTTCCAAAGACTTCGGCATCTCCGGCTTCCGCGTGGGCTTGCTGTACAGTCGCAACGAGGAATTTCGGGCGGCCTACACCAACTTCAACGCCCCCCACCAGGTGAATAACCTGACCCAGTGGCTACTGGCGGAGTTGCTCAGCGACCAGGATTGGATAGCCAGCTACCAACGCGACAACAAGCGCTTACTTACGGATGCTTACCGCACGGTAACCCACTCCCTGGACGAGATCGGCGTGCCCTATACCCCGGCGCGGGGCAGCCTCTTCGTCTGGGCGGACTTTTCGGGCCAGCTGACCGAAGCCAATTCGGAAGCCGCCGAGGCCTTCTGGCGCGAGGTCTTTGAAGAGACGGGCGTGCTGCTCACGGCACCGGGCGGACTGGGCCAACCCAAGGCGGGCTGGCTCCGCATCGTATACAGCGGTGTCACTCCGGCAGCTCTGCGGGAAGCCATGGATCGGCTAACAAACTTTCTCTCGGATTAAGAAACGGGTCTAGGAAGCTACCGCCACCGCCTTTGCCAGCGCGGTCTCCAGGTCTTTAGCCAGATCCTCGGCGTCTTCGACACCGACGCTCAACCGAATCAGGCTGTCCGTCAGTCCTACGCTAAGGCGTTGTTCGCGGGGGATGCTGGCGTGCGTCATCGAGGCCGGGTGGCCGATCAGACTCTCCACGCCCCCGAGGCTCTCCGCCAGGGTGAAGTAGTGCGTATTCTGCATCACCTGGGTCGCGGCTTCCAGGGTATCTTCCTTGAGGTCGAAACTGACCATGGCACCGAAATCGCGCATCTGGCTGGCGGCGATCTCGTGGCGCGGATGATCGGCCAGTCCCGGGTAGTAGACATTAGCGACCACATCATTCTTACTTAATACTTCCACGATGCGGCGGGCGTTCTCGCAGGCGCGCTGCACACGCAGGTGTAGCGTCTTGATACCACGGAGTACGAGGAAGCAATCCTGTGGTCCGGGCACGGCCCCAACGGCGTTCTGCAGATAGTAGAGCTTATCGGCCATCTCCTTATCGCGGGTAATGATGGCGCCCATCACGACGTCGCTGTGGCCGCCGAGATACTTGGTAGCACTGTGGAGGACCAGATCCGCACCCAGTTCCAGCGGCTGCTGCAGGTAGGGGCTGGCGAAGGTATTATCCACGCAGGTCATGATACCCCGCGACTTGGCCAGGTCGGTCAGCGCCTGGATGTCCACGATGTTGAGCATCGGGTTGGTGGGGGTCTCGATCCACAGGAGCTTGGTTGCGTCGGTGATCATGCCGCCGAGCTTATCGGTATCGCGCATGTCAACGAAGCGGCTTTTCAGACCGAAATTGCCCATCACGGCGGTAAGCAAACGGTAGCTGCCACCGTACAGATCGTCGCTGGCCAGCACTTCATCGCCGGGGCGCAGGGTGCGGAGAATGGTATCCATCGCCGCCAGGCCACTGCTGAAGCAGATGCCGTACTTACCACGTTCCAACGCGGCGAGATTATTCTGGAGGGCGGTACGGGTAGGGTTGCCGGTACGCGCATACTCATACCCTTTATGCTCTCCCGGTGCTGACTGTGCGTAAGTGGATGTCTGGTAGATCGGGGTCATCACCGAACCGGTTTGCGGGTCGGGTTCCAATCCTCCGTGAATACACTGGGTGGCAAAGTTGGCGTCTGGGGCGGCTTTCATATAACTGATTTGGGGGTAGAAACAGATCGGCCGTAGGAAGGTTGGGGCGCCGGAGCGCAGGTAAAACGGGAATTACCGAACTTGAAGCGATGAAGTCCCTCGATCCTCTTCCGCTGTGCCTGATACTATTGCTACTCGGTTGTGGCGAACCAGACCGGGAAAAGGCGGACCCCGCCGACTGGGCACACTATCTGGGTGACCGCGGCACCACCCAGTACAGTTCGCTGTCCCAGATCGACACCACCAACGTCGACCGCCTGGAAGTGGCCTGGACGTATGCCTCGGGGGATGCCGACTCCGTGGGCCGCAGCCAGATTCAGTGTAACCCGCTGGTGATCAACGGTATCCTCTACGGTACGAACCCACAATTGAAGGCCTTTGCCCTCGATGCGGCCACGGGTGACGAGGTGTGGACCTTCGACCCGGCAATCTTTAGCGACGAGTTGTTTGGCATGGGCACCAACCGGGGACTGAACTACTGGACGGACGAAGACGAGCGTCGTATTTACTACCCCGCCGGACCCTTCCTCTACGCCCTCGATGCGGACACCGGCAAGCCGGTCACGAATTTCGGCACGGGGGGGCGGGTTGATCTGCATACCGGCTTGGGGGAGGCCGCCCGGGAACAATTCGTGATATCGACCAGCCCGGGGATCATCTTTGAGGACCTGATCATCATGGGGGGGCGGGTGAGTGAGGATCTGGGGGCAGCGCCCGGTTACATAAGGGCATTTGACCTGCGCTCCGGCGCCCTGGTCTGGACCTTCCGTACGCTTCCCGAATCCGGGGAACCCGGGGCGGACACCTGGCCCGAGCCACTCTCCCCGCTTACCGGCGGAGCCAACGCCTGGGCGGGTATGAGTGTGGACGCCGAGCGGGGCATGGTATTCGTCCCGACCGGATCGGCTTCCTACGATTTTTACGGCGGCAACCGGCCCGGTGACAACCTCTACGCCAACTGCATACTGGCCCTGGACGCCCGCACTGGCGAACGCGTATGGCACTACCAAACCGTGCACCACGACATCTGGGACCGGGATCTCCCAGCTCCGCCAACCCTGATCACGGTCACGCACGAAGGAAGAGAGGTGGACGCCGTGGCACAGGCGACCAAGGGAGGCTACCTGTTCTTACTGGATCGCGATACGGGAGAGCCCTTATTTCCGGTGGAGGAGCGCGCCTACCCGGCTTCGGATCTGCAGGGGGAGTACACCAGCCCGACCCAGCCGATGCCGACCGCTCCCCCACCCTTCACCCGGCAGGAACTATCGGCTGAAGACCTCTACCCCTTCGATGATTCTATGCGTACCGCCGCGCGCGCACTGCTAGATAAAAGCCGATTCGGTGGCCCCTTTATTCCACCGAGTGCGGAGGGCACCATCCTGTTTCCCGGTTTCGACGGCGGCGCCGAGTGGGGTGGCGGTGCGTATTCGCCCACCGATCGGCTGTTCTTCGTCAATGCGAATGAGATGCCCTGGATGCTGAAGATGAATCCGGTAGGCGATCTGTCCGGATCCGGGGGCGGTCGGGGCATTTATGCCATCGCCTGCCAGGCCTGCCACGGAGCGGACCTACAGGGGGGCGGGGTGTTTCAGAGCCCCTCGTTGCGCAATGTAGCCGCGCGGCTGGACGCCCCGGAGATCAGTCGCATCGTCCGCAACGGACAGGGGGCCATGCCGGCCGTAAGCTGGCTGGACGACGATCAGGTAGCGGCGGTCACCGAGTGGCTACTCGAACTGGAGCGTGAGGACATGGAAGAAATTGCCACTTCAATCAACAATGAGGAGAAAAAGGAAGCCGGTGGATCCGGGGCGTGGCCCTATCCCTACATTATGGATGGCTACACCCGCCTGAAGACGGTGGACGGGCACCCGATCACCTCCCCACCCTGGGGTACACTGACCGCTCTTGACCTGGATCGGGGGACGATCGCCTGGCAGGTAAACCTGGGTGAATACCCCGATCTGGTCGAGCGGGGTATCCGCAACACGGGCAGCGAGAACTACGGCGGCCCGGTGGCTACGGCGGGCGGGCTGATCTTCATCGCGGCTACGCTGGACGAAAAGATCCGGGCGTTTCGGAGCACGGACGGCGAGCTGATCTGGGAGGCCGATCTTCCCGCAGCCGGTTATGCTACCCCTGCAGTGTACGCTGTCGATGGAAAGCAGTACATAGTCGTTGCCTGTGGGGGCGGCAAGCTGGGAACCCGGTCCGGCGATCAATACCTTGCTTTTGGCCTACCCGACTAGGCCGTCGACTATTTGCCCGATAGTGTGTTAGTACCCAAAAGGACCGAACCGAATGCTGCGCTATCTGCCCCTTGTCTTATTGCTAAGTAGTTGTTTTGCCGACGAGCTCGAGGAGGACATGAATCGGGACCCCTTTTTTGATTTGGCGACCTACATCGATCAACAGGTCGATAGCCTGCAGCGAGTCGGTACGACGGTCACGAAAACGATCACGCTCAACGGATCTACGGAGAGCAAGGAGTTAAGTGACCTGGCCTTTGGCAGTGACCTACGGGTGTTTCGTGAATCGGACATCAACAAACCGGCCTGGCTGGATAAGTACGACACGCAGCAAAACGAAACCGATGGATTGCTGACGCGGACGTATAGTGCGATGGACAGTAGCATGCAGACGCGGCAACTGACGGTGATCAGCCGCGACGGAGAACCGGTGAGCATAGAAATCATCCGAAAAACGGGGACGGTCCTGTCGGACGGTTGGCACCGATTGGTATACGACCCATCCTCCGGCTACCAATTGCGGACGCTTCAACACAATACGTTCGGTGATGATTTGGACGCGGACATCCGCGTAAGCTGGTAAAAAAAAAGAGGCAGTGCCACCACAGCACTACCTCAGCCCTAACCAAATAAAACCAAATTAATCGGAACGGAGGCAATCGATCGAATACCACGCGTTCATTCAAATATAAGGACCAAAAGGGGTGAAAATCATAGCAATTGGCCAAAATTTATACAATTCCCTTATTTGGTCATTCTTCGGTGTCGTAGTATTTAAGTTTGCAAACTACATAATTGGCCATTTTTATACCCGAATTTTGCCACGACAACAAAGTATTGTCGGCGTCGGAATTTGCATATTATATCTGTCATATTGACAATTAAAAAACAATATTCTCTTTTATACCTCTATTCCTTGTAATATTCTGAATCCTGATCCGCCGTTGTCAATAGCATTACTACCCCATGTGCAAGGAATGGAATGGCCTCAACGCTTTCGCATCGTAAAACGAAGCTAAAATATGTCAACCCCTCCCGCTACGATCCGACTACACGAACTCCGCTTCCGTCCTTTTTTGACGGAGGAACGCATCCGGGAACGGGTAGAAGAACTCGGCACTACGCTCTCCGAACGCCTGGGTGAAAGTCAGGTGACATTCGTCGTGATGCTCAAAGGGGCCTATATTTTTGCCGCCGATTTGATGCGTGCCAGCGGACTCGGAGGCGAGGTTTGCTTTGTCCGCACCAGTAGTTATAGTGGCACGGAATCGGCGGGGAGGGTGAAACTGATCCTCGCTCCGGAACCGGAACTGATCCGTGGCCGCGACATCGTCCTGGTGGAAGATATTGTCGACAGTGGACTAACCATGCAGGCTTTCTTTCCCATATTGGAAGAGTTGGGTCCGCGCAGTATCACCTTGGTCACGCTGCTTCACAAGCCGGAAGCGCAGCGGGTGGAGGTACCCATCGATCTGGTGGGTTTCACGATACCTACGAAATTCGTAGTCGGCTACGGACTGGACTACGACGGTTTGGGCAGGCAACTCCCCGCCATTTATCAACTCGACGAATCTTACTGATGCTGAAGTTACGACCGATCGGTCCCGAGGATAATGAAGCCGTCGCGGCAGTGATTCGTACGGTCATGACGGAGTTCAGCTGCGTTGGGGAAGGCTATTCCATCAACGACCCCGAATTGGGGAACATGCACGCTGCTTACAGCCCTCCCGGATCAGCCTTTTACGCCCTGACGAAAGAGGGGAACATCGTCGGTGTGGGCGGTTTCGCACCGCTGGCCCACTCGGACGGCACGGTTTGCGAATTACGCAAGATGTATCTGTTGCCGACCGCCCGGGGAAGCGGCGGCGGCCGCATGCTCCTTCACCGATGTCTGGATGAGGCGCGCAAGGACGGTTACGAGCGGATGTACCTGGAAACCGTGCGGGCAATGACGACGGCTGCGACAATGTATGCGCGCTACGGGTTTACGCCGCTGGATGGACCACTGGGTAAAACGGGACATACCGGTTGCGACCGCTATATGATCCGTCACCTGTAGCATTAGTCTCCGGTCTTCTCCGTGAGGTACTTCCAGTATCGCTTGGGCACGTGTTGCAGGTGAAGTTTCAGATTCTTCCGCTCCGGAATGTCTACCGCCTTGAAATAAGTCTGCCACAACTCCTGGTAATCCGTCTCCCGCGCATCCAGCATTTCTTCGGACAGACTGCGTAGGCGACCGTCCTGTCCGGAATCCAGTGCGATAAATTCAGCCCGCTTGGTAGCTACGTTCCAGTGCAGTCCATAGTGACGACGGGTATCGTAGATCATCCACTCCATTGCCGGGTATCTCGCCGCGAAGTGATCGCCGATCAGCGGCAGGCAGTTAAAGTCCGGATTGACGAGGCCGACATACATACCGTCGGGTGTTTGCTGAAACCTGACGAAAGCGTGCATGCGGTGGATCTCCCGCCCCATCTGCTGCTTCAGGCGGAGGAGACGGCGTACGTTATCGTCGCCGGCATCCTTACTGATGTCCATTCCATTCACGTCCATCTGGCGACGAACGAAGTAGAGAATCAGCCGCTCGACCTCGGGCTGCTCCGTCAGGTAAGTATGTCGTAGAAATTCGCCGATCTTCTCGTTGCCACTATGCTTTTTGAGCCCCGTTAACACCCTTTTGGCGTGCTGGGTATCAGTAGCTACGTAACTCGCTGTAGAGAACAACTGCTCCTGGTAGCGATCTTCCGGTGTGATATCGACGACGTCCGCCTTCAGCCGGTAAACTTCGAATATAGCCGAGAGCAAGCCGGCGAAGGTCCCGTCGTAAGTAAAGATCACCCCAGCAACTGTTCGAGTGCCTGGCTGAGTTCGGGATAAGCGAAGCGATAGCCCGCGCCCTCGATTTTGGCGGCGGAACAGCGGGCGCTATCCAGCACGGTATGGCTCATCTCCCCCAGCGCTACCTGCAGCGCCGGCACGGGCGCCGGCATGACGATGGCCTTCTGACCCTTCGCGGGTCCCAAGGACTGGGCGAACTGCTTGTTGCGGACGGGATTTGGTGCGCAGCCGTTGTACACACCTTCGAGTTGATGCTCCAGGGCGTACGCGTAGATACCCACGAGATCCTCAATGTGAATCCAGCTGTAGTACTGCTGCCCGCTGCCGAAGTAGGTCGATGTCCACACCTTCAGGGGAATGAGCATCTTTTCCAGGGCACCCTCATCGGGGTGGAGCACGATGCCGGTCCGGTTGATGAAGGTGGGTATACCCAGGCGCGTAATTTCCTCCACGGCTTCCTCCCACAGGATGCAGGACTTGCTCAGGAATCCGGCTCCGGGGGATGCTTCCTCGGTCAGCAGCTCTTCTCCCCGGTCGCCGTAGTAACCGATCGCGCTGGCGGATAGATACAGCTCGGGCCGGTGGTCGCCCTCCGCAAAGCAGCGAGCCAGCAAACGGGTACTATCCGTCCGGCTCTTGATGATGACCTGTTTACGCTCTTCGGACCAGCGTTGATCGGCGATGCCGGCGCCGGCGAGGTTGATGACGTAATCTACCCCGTGCAGCGCCTTCTCGTCAATGGTTTGGGCCTGCACATCCCATTGATAGGCGGGGAAGGCGGCATTCGGGTCGGGGGTCCGGCTCAGGTGCCGCACTTCGTAACCGTCACGCTGCAGGCGTCGGGATAGATGCATGCCGACGAATCCCGTTCCGCCACCAATCAGTACGATCTTCATGGTCTATGCGTTGGCGGGTACGAATTCGTAGAAATACGGATCATCCCCGTCTTCTTCGTAGGCGAGGGCAAGTTCACGATTTTGCATTTGCGTGAAGAAAACTTCCCAGCTAACGGGGTTGACGTCAAAGCTGTCCTGATTATCGACATCGTCAAAGTGGATCCGTAGTGGCTGACTATTATATCCGTCCTTCGTCTGGTCGATCATGGCCGGCAGACCCTTGCGGGACTTAGCGAAGGCTTTGATGATATTCTGGTCGACGGTCTTTATGGTGGTGGCCATTTTCAATGTTTTGTTGTACCACCATAAGCGTGGATTGCCCGCTGAATGTTTAGGTTTGTAGCATGGCAGAACAGCTCGGCTTCCTTACCCTCCTTCCCCCGGTTATCGCCATCATGCTGGCTATCGCGACCCGGCAAGTCTTTATCTCCCTCTTCGTCGGCATATTTCTGGGGTACGTCATCCTCTCCGGCGGCAACGTCTGGCTTGGTTTCCTGGATACGTTGCAGGGCATGGTGGATGTCTTCGCCGACGCCGGAAATACTCGCACCATCATGTTTTGCGCACTGGTGGGGGCCCTCATCGTCTTCATGCAACGGAGCGGGGGCGTCAACGGATTCATCGCCTCCATCGATCGCCGCCTTCAGAAATATGAGGAGCGCAAAGACGGATCGAGCCGTACCGTGGTCCAGCTCCTGGCTTGGATCACCGGTACCCTGGTATTCGTGGAGTCAAGCATCAGCGTCTTGACGGTCGGGACACTGTACCGCCCCATTTTTGATAAGCTGGGGCTGAGCCGGGAGAAACTCGCTTACATCGCCGATTCATCCTCCGCTCCGAGTTCCATCCTGATCCCCTTCAACGGTTGGGGGGCCTTTATCATGACCCTGCTGGCTACGGAGGGCTTTGCTAATCCCTTCGGCACGATGCTGCGGGCACTCGGCTATAATTTTTATGCCTTTGCCGCCCTGTTTTTGGTACCGATCGTGGTGCTCACCGGTGTCGAGTGGGGGCCGATGAAGAAAGCAGAGGAGCGGGCCCGCTCGGGGAAGCTCCTAAATGACGGAGCAACCCCCGTGGTGGATGAATCACTCACCAGCGTAGAAGCCAAAGAGGGCATCACGCCGCGGGCAATTAATATGATCGTACCCATCGTGGTGATGGTCGTGTGTATGCCCTTCATGCTAGCCTATACGGGATGGGCGGAAGCCACGGAGGTATTGGGGGAAGGCGCCAGTTGGGGGGAAACACTTTTTCAGGCGATCGGAAGCGGTAGCGGTTCGACCGCCGTACTGACCGCGGTAACGATCTCCATTTTGGTATCTATTGGTATCTATAAGGCGCAGGGCATCTTCGGCATCCGCGAGAGCGTAGACCTGGTACTAAAGGGAATTGCCGGACTCATTCCCCTGGCCCTGTTGATGCTCCTCGCCTTCGCCATCGGTGCGCTGTGCCGGAAGCTGGAAACCGGCATCTACGTGTCCGAGCTGGCCCGGCAGTGGCTGTCTCCGGGACTCGTGCCGTTCCTAGTCTTCCTGGTGACTTGCTTCATCGCCTTCAGCACGGGTACGAGTTGGGGCACCTTCGCTATTATGATCCCGATTGCCGTGCCCATGGCCCAGGAAATGGACGCTAACGTATTGATGGCGATTGCGGCCGTACTCGGTGGAGGCGTCTTTGGCGACCACTGCTCGCCGATTTCTGACACCACGATCCTCTCCAGTCTGGCCAGCGCCACGGACCACATCGACCACGTCAAGACCCAGTTTCCCTACGCCGGACTGGCGGGGGCGATAGCGGCTAGTCTTTACCTGGTGCTGGGCTTGCTTTACTGATCGAAAGCTAAACCATCAGCGAGCCCAGATGCAGGTTTTAAATTTCTTATGTAAACTGTATGTTAATTTTCGGAGGGTCGCCGGGTAGATAAGTGGTCGGACGATTAG
>JBASAV010000594.1:0-8647 GCA_049650785.1 Lewinella sp.
GGGCACGCCCCTTTTCCAGCGGTAGCGTTCCTGCCGCGCTAATGGATTCCACGTTCTCCTCCGGCAGGCGAATGGCTACGCGCCACGGGCGGCCGTTTTTCGTTCCGCCGGCCCGGAATTCACCACCGACGTCTACCAGGTGGTTGGGTCGACCGCGCTCGGTCAGCAGGTCTGATATCAGGTCCACCCCGTAGCCTTTGGCGCTGGCGTTGAGATCGAGCTGGACACCGGGGCGATCCTTGATCAGGGAATCTCCGCTGATCTTGACCAATTCGTAGCCTACGTTCTCCCGGATGGCATTGAGAGCCACGGTATCTACGTCGTTACTCGTCCGTCGTTCACCGGTCCCGAAGCCCCAGTAATTGACCAGCGGCGCCACGGTCGGATCGTAGGCACCCTCGGTTCGCTCCACCACCTCTTCGGCCAGTTGGAGGTTAGGCTGAAAGTGCTGCGTTCCGGCCAGCGAGACTCCCGAGCGACTCGCATTGAAGCGACTGATCGTGCTCTCGTCCACCCAGGGCGATAGTTCCAGATTGTAGGCGTCTAGCAGGCTATCGACACTCTCCTGCAGCCCGTCCAGCCGCTGCCCCAGGTAGGTGATCCGATAATAGCTGCCCATGGCCTCCCCACTTAGCTGGTGCGCTGCCAGGTATTCATCCGGGCTGGTATTATCGCAGGCAGTAAGGAATAGAAGTATGGCGGCGAAAGCGCAGGATAATGATTTCATACAACGGTGGGCGAACTTTGGTATCCAACCCTCTAATCGCTTCGCAGTTCGCCACCCTATTTGAGCGGTCGGGCGGCCACTCCGGTAAAGGTCATTTTCACCGGCTGTATCGTGCCGTCTTCGTTGAAATACATCCGGTCGATGCTGGTCACCCGGTGATCGCGGTCCTCGTTGGGAATGGGCCGCCGGTGGTAGATCATGTACCAGTCGTCGGTCCCCGGTATTTGGATGGCACTGTTATGGCCCGCCCCGGTAGCCACGGTGGTATCCGCCTCCAGAATAGTACCGACGCGGTCAAACGGCCCGAGGGGAGAATCAGCCATCCCGTAGGCCACCTTGTAGGTCGAGTTGGTCCACCCGCCCTCGGACCACATCAGATAGTACGTTTCATCGCGACGAAATACGAAAGGCCCCTCGACGTAGTTCTCCGGCGTGATCTCATGAAACAACTGCCCGTCCTCCCAGGGGACGAGACCGGTGAAGTCCGCGTTGAGTCGCCCGATGTTGCAGTGGCTCCAGCCCCCGTAGTAGATGTAGTGCGTTCCGTCGACGTCGCGGTACACGAACTGGTCGATCGGTTGGGCATCGTGGTAAAAACTGTCGATCAGGGGGCCGCCAATGTGATCCGTATAGGGCCCGCCCGGCGCGTCGGCTACGGCTACGCCGATGCCACCGTAGTGGTCGATGTCGTTATCCGGATTCCAGCCGGGCCGACTCGGGCGTTGCACGTCATTACCCGCAAAGAACAGGTAGTATTTACCGTCCTTTTCAATCGCAGCGGGCGCCCACATGGCCTGTCGTACCCAGGGCACGATGGTCGTATCCAGGATGCGTTCGTGTTTGGTCCAGTTGACCAGGTCGGGAGAGGAAAAAGCATCCAGATGCAACTGCTCCCGGTAGGCCGCGGAGTAGGTGGGGAAGATCCAGTATTCATCGCCGAAGACTACGCCCTCCGGATCCGCGTACCAGCCCGGAAAGATGGGGTTGCCGGAGAGGGCCTTCGCCGACGGGCTCTCTCCCGCCTCCGTCGAGCGGCAGCCGGTGATGATACTAACTAAAAGCACGAAGCAGAGTAACCGGGACATATAGCTAAGTAAGATTGAGCTGGAAAGATAACAACGACCCGCCGGCAGGGAAGCTCTCGTCCGCCGAGCGCAGTGGGCGCATTCGTCCGCCGAGCGCAGTAGAACGAAGCTCGTCTGCCGAATGCCGGGGGAAAGGCCCCTAAACACCCGCCGGCAGACCAGCTACGCTGGGCGCATTCGTCCGCCGAGCGCAGTGGAACGAAGCTCGTCTGCCGAATGCCGTTAAAAAGGCCCCTAAAGACCCGCCGGCAGACCAGCTACCCTGGGCGGACGGCTACTACTCATTCAACCGCCGGATCAAATCCACCTCATCCTGACGGTAAGGCGTCCCGTCCGGACGGAAAACGTCATGGAACCATTCGTTTGGTTCGCTACCATCCTCAATGGGTGTATTCCAGGCGTAGATGGTATTGGATTTACCGGCAACGAGACCCCAGTTGATGGCTCCGATGTTCTCCCGCTTTAGGATCGGCAGGATATTCCAGAATCGGCTGTTGTTTGTCCGCGCCATATATTCGGTACAGATCATAGGCCGGCCGTGGGTCTTGAGCAGGTTGATGATGTGCTGGTGTTCCCGCGGGCCCTCGTACTGATGGTAAGTGATGATGTCAGAATTCTGGGCCTGAAAGGTATTGAGTTCCTGAAAGTCCCAGGCCCACAGACCAACGGTCAGCGGCTGGCTGGGATTGACCTCCCGCGCCCACGTGAATACGCTCTGCAGCAGGGGCATGGACGACGTCAGTTTGCCGCTGTTGCCGGGCTCGTTGTACAAGTCCCACATCAGGATCCTATCGTCATCGGCAAAGGTGGTCAGCAGGTCTTTGACGTACTCCTCCAGCGCGGGAAAATTCGCCTCCTCCCGGGAGGCGGGGTCGCCGGGATCCTGTACCCACCCGGAATTGTGCGTGCCGGGGATCGGCTCGGGTTGTTCCCCAATCTGGGGGGTTTTTCCCCATACGTCGTCGAAGATCACGAACATGGTGCTGATCCCGTGCCGATCGGCCAGGCCCAGGTAGGTGTCCACACGTTCCTTAAAGCCTTCCGGATCGGCCTCGTACGCCAGGCTGTGGAGGTACACCCGCATGGTATTGAACCCGATGCCTTCGGCGTAGCCCAGTTCGCGGTCGATGGTCTCCGGATCGAAGGTGGCTTCCTGCCACATTTCCAGCTGGTTAATGGCCGTGCTCGGATTGAAGTTGGCACCGGTGAGCCAATCGTGCTCCGCGTACCAGGCCGTGGCCTTTTCCGGCGACCATTTATTCGCTTCGAGTACCGAATCCTGTGCGTAGCCCATCGGGCCGGCAAACAGGAGCAGAGTAATTAGGAGGTGCTGTTTCATTTTTTTCCCGTTTTCACTGATTAGCTATTTGGACAGGGGATGCGGAATCGATTTGGTAGACGGTCCCTTGACGGTCAGTTTGCCGTCCGGCAAAATCACTATCTCATCCATAAAGACCACCCGCTCATCTCCGGTCGGTTGGGTACGGCCGTGATAGACGGCGTACATTTTCTCTTCGTCTTCCAGAAACAGTACCATGTTGTGGCCGGTACCGGTCACGTCTCCGCCCCGCTCCACATTCTTTTCCAGTACGGGATTGTTATCCGCCTTGGTAAAGGGACCCAGTGGGTGGTTGCCCGTGGCATAGCCGACTGCGTAATTAGGTCCGGCGTAGTGGTTAGCGGAGTACATGATGTAGTAGGTACTGTCGTGCTTGAAGGTAAAGGATCCTTCGGTCCACCGACGATTCACCTCCCCCGTGGTGACGGAGCGGCTTTCCCATTCCGCATTCTCATCGTCCATGCGCACCGGGGGTCGCAGCAGTAATACCGGTTCGCCGACTACGGAAGTGAAGTCGGGGCTCAACTCGATTCCGTACACCCAACTTTCCTCAATTTCGTCAAAGAGATCCTGCTCACGCGCCCAGTCGGCTACCTCACTCTCCACCGGGTGCTCGTAGCAGGCGCGGGAGTAGTACAGGTAATACGTGCCGTCGTCGTCCTGGTAGACGTTAGCGTCAATGATGGGGTAACCGGGTTCGAACAGGGGCTCGTTCTGAATGTCGGTGAATGGCCCGGTGGGGGCGTCGGAAACGGCAACGCCGATGTGAAAATTCTCGGCCTCATTGGTGGGATTATGCTTCCAGTTAGCACTGTAGAACAGGTAGTATTTTCTGTCGATCTTGTAGCACTCCGGCGCCCAGAAGGCGCTCTCGTTCCAGCTGTCTTCGGTGTTTCCGTAGTATACCTGTCCCCGGTCGGTCCAGTTAACGAGATCCGTAGAAGAGTAGACAGCGAAGCCGTCCTCGGCCCCGCCGCCGGTGCCGTAGAGGTAGTAGGTGCCGTCCCCGTCGTCGAGGATGAAGGGATCCCCGAATTGTACATCAAGCGGATTCTGGAAGGAGGGAAGCTCGGCGGTGGCTGACTCCTCAGCGGCCGGCTGTTGGCCACAGGCGGTCCAGGCCAGCAAGGCAAGGGAAAGAATTAGGCAAATTGTATGTCTCACACTGAAATTGATTTTGTTGCCGGCGCGTACGTCACTCCCCCGCCGGTACGGCAAGGGATTGGCCGAGGGCTACGGGCTCGCCCAATACGGGCATCCCTTCCGAAGACCAGGTGAACGGCTGCATCCGCATGCTCCGTTCATCGCCGCATCCCTGGCCGGGGTTTGCATTGGCGTGGTAGAGTATCCAGGACTCCGTACCGTCCGGTGAAGTAAAGAAGGAGTTATGTCCCGGCCCGTAGGCACGGGCGGCCGCGTTGGTAGTGAAGAGCGGATTCTGATCCAGGCGGGTCCAGTTTGCTGCCTCCATTAGCTCGTCCCCGATGGCGAGTTTCATAGCGCCCAGGCTGTACCCGTCCGTCCAGCAACCACCTGCCGAGTAGAACATAAACAAGGAGTTCTCGTGCGTGATGAATTGGGGACCTTCGACGACGCGCGGGTCGGTACCGTTTTCTTCCCAGGCGGCTTCGGGCTCCAAAATACGCAGGCGGTCACCGGTTACCGAGGTCGGCGAATCCATCCGGGCGAGGTAGACATCCTGCTGGACGTTGGCGTCCCCCTCCCATCCCGACCAGGCGAAGTACCACTGGCCCTGAATCTCCACCGGGCTTCCGTCTATGGCCCATTTATCCTCGGGCAGTTCGATTTCGCCCATATCTTCCCAGTTGTCGGACAGCGGATCATCGTCTTCATTGGCCAGCACCCACATGCGATGGTTGTCGTTGTTGCCGTCGCTGGCGGCGTAGTAGACGTACCAGGTACCGTCAATCCGGTGAATTTCCGGTGCCCATATCTGGCTGGCATTCATACCGGAGGCCGGCGGCGACCAGACGACGCGCGAGCGGGCGGCGGCGGTGCGCAGGCCGGACATTTTCGCGGTCTCGATGAGGGTGATGTTCCGCCCGGTGGTGTAGGTCACGTAGTACGTGTCGCCCTCCTGAAAGACCCAGGGATCCGGACCGACCTGATAGACCGGATTGACGAACGTAGCCTCGGGCTCGGGTTGCGGCTCGGGCTGGGGCGTTTCGCTCCCACCGGACGGGTCACAGGACAGCATTCCGGTGCAGACCAACGCTATCCACAGAAAAAAGCGGAAGGAACAGGGTGAAGAAAGCATAGCTTAATTTAAGGATGGTGAACGGGTTAGCACCTACCAATTCGGATTCTGGGTCAGGTTAGGATTGATATCGAGGTCGCGTTGGGGAATCGGTAGCAACCCGTGCTTGTCCTGCTGGAAGTTAGCAAACCCCCCATCGCGGTCCGCCAGACCGGTGCCCATGTCGCCCCAGCGTTTCAGATCGTTGAAGCGGTGGCCTTCGCCGGTCAGCTCCGTCAGCCGTTCGTGCTTGATCTGCTCCAGAAAGGCGGACTGATCGAGCCCCGGCCGAACCTCCGAGAGGGTCGGCAATCCGACTCGCTCGCGGACACGGTCGACGTAGGGATACGCATCGGCCGTTCTGCCTACGGCGTTCAGGCTTTCGGCGTACATCAGCAGGACATCTGCGAAACGTACGAAGCGATAGTTATTCGGTGAGCGGAAGCCTTCTTCATTCTTGTAGTCGTCGTTCAGGAACTTGCGGAAGAAGACGCGGTCGCTTTCCCCGTAGCGCTCGGCCCACGATGTGCCGTAGACGATGGATGCCTCCGGGCCGGCGGGGTCCGTAAAGTTGTAGAGGTAGGTAGCGGCAACGCGGGGATCACGCTCCCCGGCGGTGGTCGAGTCCTGTTCAAACTCTCCGATAACCCAACGCAGAGCCTCGCCGTCGGAGAATCCGACACCGGGGGGTGCGTAGAATTGCGCGATGGAGGTACCGTAGTTATGATTAGGCGTCTGCGTATCCTGGTCGGTGAACTCCAGCGGGTTGTCGGCGTAGCCCCACTCGAGCACCGATTCAACGTTGAACTCCGTTAGGGCGCTGAAGTTATCCGCGTAATTGTTCGTCAGGTCGTACAGGCCGGCCCCTTCGCCGTTGAAGAAGAAGTCCAGCGCGTCCACGGCATCCTGGTAGCGATCGTTTTGCATATACGCTTTCGCCAACAGGGCCAGGGCGCCGCCCCGCGTGATCCGGCCGGTGTCGTCAGCACCATACTGTAGCGGAAGGTTCTCGGCGGCAAACTCGAGGTCGGCAATCACCTGCGCCCAGACATCGGCTTCCGGCGAGGTGGGCGGCAGATCATTGGGTTCCGACGGGGTGAGCTGCAGGGGTACATTACCCCAGAGGCTCGCAAGGTGGTAGTAATGCATGCCCCGGAAGAAATGAGCTTCGCCCAGGACCCGCGCCTTCAGGTCTTCGTCCATCTCGATCCCGGGCACGTTGGCGATCACCTGGTTAGCGCGGGAGATCCCGACGTAGTTGTCCGCGTACACGTCCGTCATTGGTCCGAAGTTAGAGTTCGGCTGAATGAAGTTATTCATCGCATTGGCCAGTTCACTCCAGGGGCTCGTGCTGGTCCCTACATCGGAGCGCAGATCGTACAGCATCGGCTGCCAGCGCGAAAAGCCCGTCCGGTGCAGCGTGCTGTAGGCGGCGTTGATGCCCTGGACGGCATCGGTTTCGTCCTGCCAGAAGCTGTCGTTGGTAATTTGGTTAGGGTTAATGATGTCCAGTTCGTCCTGGCAGGAAGCAAGGGTCAGAACGGTACACAATAGATATAGTAAGCGATTCATAATTTTTATTTTTTGGCGACGGAGCGCAGGAGAATGGCTTTAACTAGAAGTTGAGATTCAGCCCCAAAGACACGATCCGGCTCGACGGCCAGTTACCGTTGTCCACGCCGCGTTCGAGGATGCCGTTGCCCTGCACGTCCGGGTCGAGGCCCGTATACCCGGTCAGCGTGAAGAGATTCTGCCCCGTGAGGTATACCCGCAGGTTGCTGATGTTGAGCCGGTCCAGGGCACCCGTGGGGAGGGTATAGCCGATCTGCAGATTACGTAAGCGGAAGTAGGAGCCGTCCTCCAGCCAGCGGTCGGTGTTGCCACGGGCATTGTCGACCAGACCCTGATCGTTGGTCGCCACGCCGATGCGGGGATCGTCGGTATTGGGATCGTCGGCGGTCCAGGGGTTGATGTCGGATCGGAAGTTGGTGTTCTGATAAGAATCGAGGGAGCTACGGACACCGTTATACAGCGTATTACCGAAGATACCGATGAGCTGCGCGGAGACATCGAAGTTAGCGTACGTCAGGCCGATTTGGCTACCAAGCTGGAGGCTGGGCCAGGGTGACTCTCCCGTAAACGAGCGGTCCTCATCGGTGATCTGCCCGTCGCCATCCACGTCCACGTAGCGGATGTCACCCGGCTGGGCGAAGGGTTGAATCAGGGTGCCTTCCACGGCGTGGGCGTTGATCTCCGCCTGATCCTGGAAGATACCGTCGGTCTGTAGCAGGTACCACTCGCCGAGCGGCTCCCCTACCCGCGACCGTGTCAGTCCGGTTTGGATGTAATCGATGCCGTCCCCGCGGTTGCCCACGGCTATGACGGTATTATTGATCGTGGTCAGATTGAAGCCAACGTTGAACTGCACACGGTCAAGTTGCTGGCGGTAGTTGGCTTCAAACTCGAGGCCGGTGTTCTGAATGGAGCCGGCGTTGACCGGGGGGCTGCCGCCCAGATTGCCGAGATAGGTGGCCACGGGCAAATTCGTAACCAGGGCATCTTCGGACAGGATACGGTAGTAGTTGGCCGATAGGGTAAGCCGATAATCCAGTATGGCCGCTTCAATGCCGTAGTTCTGTGACTTGCGATTCTCCCAGCGGAGATCGGGGTTGACCAGCCCCGCCTGCGTAGCGCCTACCTGGACGGTCCCGAGAATAGCGCGGGGGTTGTTGTTGATCGTTCCCCGCCAGTCCCACGAACCGAGGGTAACGATGCCCAGCGTACCGTAGGAAGCATTGAACTTCAGATCGTCGATCCACGCCACGCGGAAGAAATCTTCCTTGCTAATGCGCCAGCTGGCGGCCACCGACGGGAATGCGCCAGTCCGGTTGTCGCGACTGAAGCGGCTATCCTGGTCAACCCGGCCGGTAAGCGTCAGGTAATACTTCTGCGCATAGTTATAGTTAAATCGACCGAGAAAGCCAATCGTGCGGTAGTCGGTGGAGACACCACCCTCCGCCAGGGATTCGCCGGTCGCGGAGTTGATCTGCTCGAACGGATCCCCGCCACTCTCCACGATGTCGCTACGGGAAGCGAAGGTATAGTTCCGTTGCGTTTGTTGGTCGGACGTACCGATCACCGCACTGATATTGTGCTCCCCGAAGGCCCGGTCGTAGTTCAGCGTATGCTCCATGAGCAGGCTGGAGAACTGGGACCGGTTGTCCTGAATGGAACTCGGC
>JBASAV010000595.1:0-1983 GCA_049650785.1 Lewinella sp.
GGACTTGAGCGACTTGAACTGGTCGCATATCGGATCGCCGAGGATCATGACGACGTTCTCGGAGGACTTGTTTTCAATGTAGAAGGTCTTCTGTACGTCCTGACAGGAGGTCGCACCGATAATGGCCAGGATACACAGGGCACCCAGGGTGCGTAAAGATGAAATCACGAAAAGGGGATTTATGAATGGTACAATAGTAGAATTCACGTACATCGTCCACCAAGACCGATCTGAACATTATGTCCAAATCAATCATAACGGTCGAATGATGTATAGACCTATAACGTATTGCGGAACCGCATATTTGGTGCCGCCATACATTGTTGAAAATTATTAAGGTGGTCTATCCCTACTCCTCAAGCTGGTAGTAAAATTCTCCTTCCCGATCCGGATACACCCCCTTTAGCAGGCGGCTTTCCTTTTCAGTGAGTCCGATGAGCAGATCCTCGATGTTCGCCACCTTCCGACCATTCAGTCCGGTGATAATGAATCCGACCTGTAGATCGCGACGCGCGGCGGGGCTATCGCGAAAGACGGTTGTGACCTTTACCCCTCCCCCGGTGTAGTGATCGTACTCTTCGTAGGTCAATCCCCGAACGGTGAAGCCCAGCGCGTGTAGTAAGTCGTCCGATTTTTCACTGACCAGTAGCCCCGGCTGGTTTTCCTTATCGCGAAGCAGAATGCTCAGTTCGCGGGTCCGACCGTTGCGGATGTAGGTAACGCGGACGGTCTCACCGGGTCGGTAGCGGCTGAGTTGCTCCTGCATTTCCGGGCTGGAGTTAATGGGCGCTCCGTTCATGGCAATGAGCACATCTCCGGGTTCGAGTCCTCCGCGGGCGGCCGGACCGGTTGGCGTGAGATCCGTGATGACCGCCCCGCGGGCCGTGGGTAGTTGGAGCCGTTTTGCCTGGGCATCGTTCAGCGCCTGAATCCAGGCCCCCATTACCGCTCGTTTGACCTCACCATAATCCCGCAGATCGTTTAGGACGCGGCGGGCCAGATTTCCGGGAATAGCAAAAGCGTAGCCTTCGTGCCGGCCGCTGTTGGTAATGATGGCGGTATTGATACCGATCAGTTCGCCCGCTGTATTGACCAGGGCACCTCCACTGTTGCCTGGATTAACGGCTGCGTCGGTCTGAATAAAACTTTCGATACGATCGTCGGCGCGTAGAACATCGATGCTTCGACCCTTGGCGGATACGATACCGGTGGTCACGGTGCTGTTGAGGCTGTAAGGATTTCCGATGGCCAGGACCCACTCGCCCACGCGGAGACTATCGCTGTTACCGAAGGTGGCGGGAGACAGGTCCTCGGCATCGACCTTCAGGAGAGCGAGGTCCGTACTTTCGTCCACTCCTATGATCTTGGCGTTGAATTCCCGGCGGTCGGGGAGCGTGACCCGGATGCGCCGGGCTCCTTCCACTACGTGATTATTGGTCGCGATGTATCCGTTGGTGGAGATGATGACGGCCGACCCACTGGTCACGCTGCCCTTCCCCAGACCGGGGAGGATGCCGGAAGGCTGATAGGCCCGTACGGAGACGACCGCGGGCATGACAGTTTCGGAAGCGGCAATGAAGTCAGTCGGCGCACTGCTGGCGAAGGTGCGCAACCGCAGCTCATCGCGTAGTTCCGCGGCAGCGGCGTCGTCCCGGACGCTGGCTAAGGTGAAGTAGCGGCCCGCCAGGACACCGAGGAGCGCGGAGAAAAAAGCGACCGAAACCACGAGTACTACCCACCGAGTTGCCATACGCGATCACAACGCTCCACGGGGTAGCATTGTTACCCCGATACTGACCTACCTTTACGACGTGCTTTTCCAACCCGACAACTCTTCCGACGCTACCTCCGGCAACCTTTTCGGTTGGCGCATATCGCTGATCGGTCTGCTGGTTATCCTCTTCCTGGGAGGCCTGGCCACCTACCGCCACTACACGATGGATGTACCGGTTGGTTTTGACGATCCGTTGGAACGGCCCGATG
>JBASAV010000596.1:0-4063 GCA_049650785.1 Lewinella sp.
GTGAAGTACGGGTTGTCGTGCCAGTTGTAGTTGTAGTTGAACTGCTGGATGTTTTCCTGGCCGGGCTGCCAGTAGTCGCGCAGGCTGTTCATTTCGATCTGCCGGCCGAACCACACCCAGAGGTACATCACGTTCTCGGTGCCGTAGCTGTTGTTGGGGCGGTTGTCGGAGCTGGAGTTGATGTAGTTGGCGTTTGCGCGCACCCTCAGTTTCTGGTCCAGGAAGTTTTGGCTGACGTCGAGGGTGAGGTTGTTGCGGTCGAGGTTGGTATTGGGCAGGATGCCTTCGTTGGTGGTATTGGAGTAGCTGAGGCGGAAGTTGCGGTCCTCGTCGCCGCCGTAGAGGGCCACGGTATTGATGGTGGTAAAGCCCGTTTCGAAGAAGTTCTCGATGTTGCCGGGGGCGGCGGTCCAGGGGAGGGCTTCGGCCTGGTCGGCGAACTGCCCGTCCTCGGTGCGGGGGCGAACCGCGAAGTCACCGGCGCGGACGCCGGAAGTGGTCGGGCTATGGTGCTGTACGATCTGGGGACTGCCGGCAAAGGCCGGTCCCCAGCTTTCGTCGATGTTGTCGTTGGTACCGGCGCCGAAGCCGTCACCGAAGGCAAACTGGTAGCCGGCCCCCTGTCCGTAGCTGTTCTGGTATTCCGGAATGCGGAGCGGCCGCTCGAAGGTGGTATTGCTGCTGAAGCTGGCCCCGATGCCGCGCTTGGCCGCGCCGGTCTTCGTGGTGATCAGGACCACGCCGTTGGCTGCCCGGCTACCGTAGAGGGCGGTGGCGTTGGCGCCCTTCAGTACGGTGAGGGTTTCGATGTCGCTGGGATTGATCTCCGCGGCGGAGTTGCCGAAGTCGGCGGCCATATTCCCGTTGCCGCCGCCGTTACTGCCGTTGTCGTTGTTGATGGGTACGCCGTTGACGACGAAGAGGGGCTGATTATCGCCGCTCAGCGAGCTTTCCCCCCGGATGACGATGCGGCTGGAACCCCCGATGCCGGAGCCGCCGTTGGTAACCCGCACTCCCGCCAGCTTGCCGGCGAGGTTGTTGATCAGGTTGGGGTCCTTGACCTGGTCGAGCTGGTCGCCGTCGATTTCCTGGACGGCGTAGCCCAGCGCCTTGGCCTCCCGCTCGATGCCGAGGGCGGTGACGGTAACGGCATTCAGGCCCACGGCGCCTTCCCGGAGCAGGAGCATGACCTCGGTACGGCCGTTGATCGGTTCGCGCCGCGCTTCGTAACCGATGTAGGTGATCAGGAGAGTGTCGCTTAGGGAGGGGACGTTCAGTTCGAAGTCGCCGTCGAAGTTGGTGACCGTACCGGCGCCCGTGCCGGGAATGAGGATGGAGGCCCCGATCAGGGGTTCGTTGTTTGGGTCGGTGATGCGACCGGTTACGGTCTGCTGGGCCCTGAGTCCAAGGGAGGCGGCGCAACAGGCCGCCAGTAGGAGAAGGGTAAAGGTTCGTTTCATAGCGTGAGTGGTTATTTCGCCGCAAAGGTGGCGGCGCCCGGTGCGGGGCTACAAGGGGTAGCCGTTTAAGTTTGGGTTAAGCCCGGTTTGGGGTAAATGCTTGATTCATAGTGCATTGAGTTAAGCGAATGTTTCCTCGGCCGCCGCCGTGTTTCCTGCTGGGAAACCTTTTTCCCCGGGTATTAAGCCACCGTTATTTTACCGTGAAGTTCCGCTCCGGAGGGGCCTGTCGCCTTGCGGGGCGGGGGTAGAGCGGGCTAAGTTTGCCCCGGTGAACCTGCAGTCCTCCCTTCTCGATATCGGTCCCCGCCTCCGCAAGCTGCGGCGACAACAGAAGCGCTCCCAACAGGAGGTGGCGGATGCCATCGGCATCACGAAGGGGATGGTGTCCAAGGTGGAGACGGGCCGGAGCATTCCCACGCTTCCCCTGCTGTTTCGGTACCTGGACGCCCTGGACTGCCCGGCCGGCGATTTCTTCGCGGAGCTGGACAAGCAACCGGCACCACCCTACGTGCACCGGCGCGCCGGTGCGGCCGAGCCCATCGAGCGGGAACTGGCCAGCCGGGGATTCGATTACCTCCAGCTCCTGAGCGGTGAGGGCCCGGACTTCGCCCTCCGCGCCGTACTGCTTACCGTCGAGTCCGGCTCCCGCCGGGAACGGGTGACCACCGACGCCTTTGAGTTCAAATACGTGCTCTCCGGCGCGCTGGACTACGAGATCGGCGACCATACCCTGCACCTGGAAACCGGCGATACCCTCTTCTACGACGGCCGCATCCCCCACGTGCCCCGCAACCACGGGCCGGAGCCCGCCCGGATGCTGGTGGTGTACCTCCACGATCAACTGCTGCGCCCATGAACACCCATACCCTCACCGCGGGACTCCTGGCCTTCGGCGCCTACTTCTGCACCTACGCCTTCCGCAAGCCCTTCACGGCGGCGGAATTCTCGGAGGCGGGGGCCGTATTCGGGCTGCTCAACTTCAAGACCACCCTGGTGGTGGCCCAGGTCTTCGGCTACGCCCTGTCAAAATTCATAGGTATTTGCGTCATTTCCGAATTGAGTCGGGTGGGGCGGGAGCGCTTCTTCGTTGCCCTGATCGTGGTCGCGGAGCTGGCGCTGATGGTCTTCGGGCTCGTCGGCGATCACTGGTCGGCCCCCCTCTGGCTCTTCCTGAACGGCCTGCCGCTCGGGCTCATCTGGGGGGTGGTGTTCAGCTACCTGGAGGGGCGGCGCACGACCGAGCTACTCGGTGCCATGCTGGCGGTAAGCTTCATCGTGAGTAGCGGAGCCGTCAAGACGGTCGGGTCCCTGCTGCTCGGCGAGGTAGGGCCGTACTGGATGCCCGCGGTCACCGGCGGCCTCTTTTTCCTGCCTCTGCTGGGGTGCATCTACGGCCTGTCGCGGATGAGGCCGCCCGACCGGGAAGACATTGCCGCCCGTACCCTGCGCAAACCGATGACGGGCGACGAGCGCCGATCGCTGATCCGTCG
Organism: Lewinella sp.; assembly: GCA_049650785.1. GTDB lineage: Bacteria > Bacteroidota > Bacteroidia > Chitinophagales > Saprospiraceae > Neolewinella. The sequence goes on from JBASAV010000596.1 coordinate 2,954, forward strand.
GCTCGGGCCGGGCCTGATCGCGGTGCTCGTTCTCTACGTCCTCATCACCACCCTGCGCGACATCCGCGACAACTTCGCCGCCGAGCTCTGGGGCGACCTCGGTTACGGCGATACCCCGGCGATCTTCACATTAGCGGAACTGCCCGTGGCCCTGCTCACCCTGCTGCCGCTGCTCATCGGTTACCGCATCCAGTCCAACCGGCGGGCCCTGCGCTACTACCACGGCCTGTTCACCGCCGCGGCCGCGCTCCTCCTGTTGGCCACGGGGGGCTTTTCCCTGGGTCTGCTGGCGGGCGGCCCGTGGATGGTGGCGATCGGGCTGGGGCTGTACCTGGCCTACGTACCGCTGAACGCGATCTACTTCGATCGCCTGATCGGCGCTTTCGGGCAGGCGGCCACCGCCGGATTCCTGATCTACCTCGCCGATGCCGGTGGCTATGCCGGTTCCATCGTCGTTTTACTCCTGCGCCTCGGCGCCCCCGATATCCCCTGGCTGGGTTTTCTGACCGGTCTGGCGTACGTTGTAGGTGCGGCCACGCTGGCGCTCAGCCTCTACGGCTGGTTCGCGGTGCGCCGCCGCCTGCCGTCCGACCGGGTAAACCCCCGCCTTTCTTCCAACCTTCATCCGACCACGCTATGAGACCTTATCTCCCCCTATTGCTCCTGCTTTTCTCCACCGCCGTCGCCTCCGCCCAGACCGCAACGGAGAACGTCATCCTCATCACCATGGACGGCCTGCGCTGGCAGGAACTCTTCGGCGGTGCCGTGGACAGTATGGTAGCCGACGAGCGGTTCACCCACGACCGGGACCGCATGACCGAGAGCTACCTGGGCGGTACCCGCGAGGAGCGGCGGCAGCAGCTGATGCCCTTCTTCTGGGAATCCCTGGCACCGAAAGGCATGGTCTTCGGCAACCGCTGGGCGGACAATAAGGTCAATTGCCACAACGACCAGTGGTTCTCCTACCCCGGCTACAACGAGATCCTCAGCGGCCACGCCGACCCTGCCATCACCAGCAACGACAAGATCCCCAACCCCAAAGTCACGGTGCTGGAGTGGCTCAACGGCAAGGAAGAACTGTACGGCAAGGTCGCCGCCTTCGGTAGCTGG
>JBASAV010000597.1:0-2605 GCA_049650785.1 Lewinella sp.
GCACGTGCCCGCTTCCATCGACCCCAGGCCTCGGACCGCACCTCATCCTCCAACGCCAGCTTCTTGAAAACCAAGGTATGTCTGGAATCCCCCACCAAGCGCAGGACCGCTTGCGGTGATCGTTCGATGAGTGCCAGTAGGGATCTCCGTTGGTTAAGCCGCTCGGGCCCGGTCAGGAAAGCCAGCAGGTCTTCCGACCACTTGCTTGCAGGCGGGAAGGCACCCGCCCACCACGGCAAATGCCCGTATTCCAGGAAGAACAACCATGCGGTGAAAGGGCGATTCTCCAAAACCGGTGTGACGCGAAGCGATAGATCGGTGTCCGGTCCGGTAACGAACGAATGAGGCGTGGCCACCCGAGCCTTCCCCTCCGCCAGTTGCTCGCCCAGCCGTGACCGCAAGGCGTATAAAAGTCGTTCCAGCAGGGCAGCCCTTTGGCCCGGCAGACTGAGATCCAGACTACGGAAGTATCCCAGGTCAATGTCGAGGCGATCCACCCGCCATCGTTCTCCCGTCGGGATCAGCTCGTCCCATAGCTTATCAATGGCCGGCAGAGCGGTGCCCTTCAGCCATTCGGCAAAGGCCTCTTGAGTAGCATAGCTCCCCCGGTCCGTCTGTACGTCCAGGACTACGCGCTCGATGATATGTGGATCGGCCTGCGGCATCATTCACGGAGCTGTTTGCCGATGTTGGTTAGCCGCGTACGGTCGATACCGTCGTAGAGTTCGCTGACATTCCATTCATTAAAGATGGTATTCCGGTTGACCTCGAGAGCATCCAGGCCCGCCTTGAGACTATCCAGCAAATCCCTGCGGGTCTGGGTCAGTTCTTCCTGCTTGCCGACGAAGGCGAGCTTGTCGAGGAAGCTCGTCGCCATCACCTCCGCCATTTTATGGGCTGCAGGTGTCCGATCAGGCTGGTTTTCCCCCAACTGGGCGAGCGCGTCCAGCGTGGGCTGGAGACCCCTCCCCGGATTGCTGTCCGAGCCCGTATCACTAACGTACAGGAAGGTACGTCGGAAGGCCTCCTCGTCCTGTAACCCCGCATCCGAGGCTCCGAGCATTTCCAGCTTATTACGGCGGAGGTTGCGGCGGGCATTCAGTATGGCCAGGAAGCTTGATCCGGCAGCTGGAGTTACAACGACATCGTCATTGAAGGGTTCTTCCGTGGGCTCGGGGAGCGGGCGTTCCGTGGAGGTCAGACAGTTCCCAAAGCCAACGGTAATCGTAACAAAAGTGGTCGCGAGGACGGTCTCCTCCGGCAATCGGAAGATGTTGTCATCCGAAACGAGTATCGGGCTGGTTCCGAGCAGTATTTCCCGCTGACTGGCCTGCGGTACCGTGACGGTGACCAGCTCATAAACCCGGTAGACCACCCCCGCTTCATCCGTCTCCACGTCGCGGAAATTGATAGCGGCCTGTTGGATCATCGGACGAACGGTGAAGGTGAAAAAATCCTCCGCGCTACGCTCCGCTTTGACGTACCGGGCCCGGAACAGCAGGCTCCCCTTCGCCAGATCGGCATCCGTCAGGCCTTGCAGGGGATAGCTCGCATTTAGAGCGGTCACCTGCCGGGGGCTGCCTACCAGCGAGCTATTCAGGAAAAAGCTCAGCTCACCGCCGGGCTCGTTGACCGTCACCTCTACTACGGGATCGGGCTCATTGTCATTGGCCACCCAGCACTCCATGTCCGCGGCGAGTATTTCCAGTGGTGGTGGCGGGACTACCGGCTGACTGTTCAGGTAAATGGGCCCCACACCACAGCACAGGTAGGGAAGGCAGAAATCAGCCACTACTTCCTTTCGTTCGAAGAGGGAAACGTTGAATTGGAATTTGCGGGCAATGTCACCTAATTCCCTGTCGCTAAGGTTGGTAATGTCGATATCCAGCGAAGTAATGTAGCGGCGCAGTTCTCGAATAAGCCCTTCCCGGTCGAAGGTAGTCGTATAGACCAGTACGAAGGTGCCGCCTTTAGGCACGCCGCCCAGGTGAACGAGTCCGGGATGCGAACGGGCGAAGCCGGCCAAAAGAAGCTCCCGTCCAACCGACGCCCGGTGGAGTCGCTCCGTTTCGGCTACCCGCCCGATGCAATCCGCCAGTTCGGGATCGAGATACGGCAGCAACCTATCGTCATCCTGACGATTACGGTGCTCCTCGATGAGATTACTCAACTCGCGGTAAGCCTTCCGGAAGCTTTCGATGGAGGGACTGGTGAGCGCCTCTGGCAGGGAAGTGCAGTAATTCGGGGTGCCGTCCAGTTCCCGCCAGTCATCAATATCGGCAAGGTGCCTGGTTCGTTCGAGGAAAGACACCACCTCGGCACAAAGAAGGAGGCCCGGGTCCTCGCTACCGTCTGGGTCGTCTTTTTCTCCGAAGGCGATCGGGATAAGCTCCGAAAGGATATCGTTGCGCACGTTCTTGTACCAGTTGTCGCGGTCGGAGCCCGTCAGCTTTTCCGTAGCAGCCTCGTCTTCCGGAGATTCCAGGGCTACGGCCACGACGTCGAAGGCAAGGTTCAGGCAATCTCGCAATTCCTCAACGCGTGCCTTTACACCGGTATCTTCCACCATTTCCATCTCGTCCCGGAACTCGTATGATTCCAGCAG
>JBASAV010000598.1:0-2657 GCA_049650785.1 Lewinella sp.
TACACTGCCGCCGAGGTGGCCGGTTGCTCCGGTGATTAGTGTCTTGTGCATGGTAAAGCGAGTTTGGTTGCTAAAAGTGTGTTACTTACTTTTGGTAAGTCAAAGCTAGGGTCGATTGTTGCACTAGACAAGTAGGTACGCCGGCGTCTCCTGCGCACCCCCAGGTAAGTATCGCTGAACATCAGGGAATTATGAAAAAACAAAACTTCGTGGATCTGGCAAATGCCGAGAACTGTCCGGTCCGCAACGTGCTGGATCGCTTCGGGGATAAATGGTCGACCCTGATTCTACTGGTGCTGCGCGAGCGGGGTACCCTGCGCTTCGGCGCCATTCACCGGGCGATCGGTACCATATCGCAAAAGATGCTCACCGTAAGTCTGAAGAAGCTGGAGGCCGACGGTCTGATCAGCCGGGAAGTCTATCCGGAGGTGCCGCCGCGGGTAGAATACGCGCTGACGGAGCGTGCCGATAGCCTGGTTCCGTTACTGCAGCAACTCGTTGTATGGGCGAACGATAATATGGACGATATCCGCGCCGACCGATCCGCTAGTTCGGTGAGTTAGCCCTGTACCAGTAGATCCACGAGTTCGGAAAGGTTCTTAACCCTATAGTCCGGATCATCCGCGAGGGGATAGGTGACGTGGCCGGGCCGTTGCACGAAGGCGGTCCGCATGCCGGCCCATCCCGCCCCGGCGATATCCCAGCCGTGGGCGGCTACCAACAGGCAATTTTGGGGGGCTATCCCTACCTGTTCCGCTGCCCAGCTGTAGACCTCGCGGTGGGGCTTGAACTTTTGAACGCCGTCCACGCTCAGCCGGGCGGCGAAATATTCTTTCAAACCGGAATTCTTCATTTGGTCCTCCAGGGCGTCGGTGGCGGAGTTCGTCAGGGTATACAGGGCGAAGCCGGCTTCGCTGAGCCGTCGCAGGGCGGCGGGAACTTCCGGGTGGGGAGGTAGGGAGCGAACCGGTTTGACCGCTTCCTCAGCGGCTTCCTCCGACAGGTCGATTCCGTTTTTTTCGGCTACCATTCTCAGGGCGGCGGCGGCAATCGTTCCGAAACCGGCGTAGCGCCCGGCAACCGTCATGACCAGGGAATACTGCAGCAGGGTAGTAAACCATAAGGGAACCAACTCTCTCCGGCCGCCGAGAGCCACCGCTACGGAATCCTTGACCGGCTGTAGGTCCAGCAGGGTCTCGTTGACGTCGAAAAAGATGGCTTTGGGGGCTACACTGATCATGCTGGGGTCGATTTGGCGATGGCCCGTATACGCTTCGCGATCGCGGGCGCCTGCTCTTCCTGCGGGAAGTGCTTGGCGGGTAGTTTGTGGACCTCCGTCAGGCCGGCTATTCGTTTGATTTCTTCCCCGTACCGCTCGTACGTGAGTCCGGGATCGAGCTCGCCCCATATGGCCTGGACGGGGTAGGGCACATCCTGTACCGCCCGGTAGCAGCGGTTGCGAAAAGCCTCAGTCTGGGTAAAATTGCGCATGATCTGAAGAAAGGCGTGTCCCTGATCCTTTAGCTTCAACAGGTCGATGTAGGCATTCATTTCTTCCCGGGGAATGTCCTTGCTGTCCGACACGCACATTTTGTTGAAAACGATGCGCCAAGTGGCGTGTCCCATAGCTGCCAGTTCCGTTTCCCCCATTACCGGGACGGCGAAGGGGCGCATCGGGAGCGGCTTTTTAAAATTGACCACGTCGATCATGGTATTTAAGATGGTGATCGACAGGACGCGTTCCCGCTGGTCGGCGGCCATGGCAAAACCGATCGGTCCCCCGATATCGTGCACTACCAGATGGTAGCGATCCAGCCCCATTGCCTCGGTAGCCAGCGAAGCAAAGCGGGCCAGCCCGGTAAAGCTGTAGTCGTAGGCCTCCGGGCGGTCGGTGAAACCCAGGCCCGGCAGATCGAAGCAGATACCGCGCATGCCCCCTTCGGCCAGCTCGTCGATGACCTTACGGTACAGAAAGGACGAAGTGGGTACGCCGTGCATACAGACGACAGCTTCCCCTTCCCCCCGATCGAGGACGAAGGTTTGGAGGGTATCTACTTCGATGAAGCGGCCGGCGGCCCGGTGGGCGTCTAGTACATCGGCGGTGGTGCGGTCGGGCATGGGATTTGGTTCTGCGTAAGGGGAAGGCTATTCTGTAAGCCGGGTTTCGGGATGGTATGTTCGCTGTCGGGAGCTTCGACTCCGGTTCCGTTACTTTTAACCGCTAACGCACCGATTATGATACCCGAGATTTTCCGCAGCCTGTATGATTATCCCAACCGTCGGGAAAGCGAGCTGGCGGAACTCACCGCGGCCCATACCCGGGTATCCATTGCCCGGGACGAGCATCTTCTGCGGCAGGGGCAACAGGCCAACGCTTATTATCTGCTCGAAACCGGGCTGGCGCGAGCATACGTGCTGGACTACACGGGGCGGGAGATCACGACGGAATTTTTTCGTCCCGGTCAGGTCATCATCGAAGTGTCATCCCTCTTTCAGCGCATACCTACGCGGGGTAACCTGCAGGCCCTGACCGACCTGACGGCTTACCGGATCGAATTCGGCGTCTTTCAGGAGTTGTTTCATCGCTTCGAGGGTATCCGCGAGTGGGGGCGTGCCTGGATGTCGGGACAACTCTTCCAGGAAAAGCAGCGCCATGT
>JBASAV010000599.1:0-1639 GCA_049650785.1 Lewinella sp.
GTGAAGTAAGGTGGTGAGTAAAGAGAGGCCTAAGATTCGGAGCATACCGCCGGCTGGAATATGGGTAAAGATAAAAAAAGAGCGAGCAGCCACGCCACTCGCTCTTCCATCACACAGGTGTAATGCTACCTATGTCGGTTAGTATCCAGGATTCTGCTCCAGATTGGGGTTAGAATCCAGTGCTTGCTGCGGAATAGGGAACAGTACACGGGTGGGATCGGTGACGGTCTTTTCGTCCCAGGTGTCCGTGAAGGTACCGAAGCGAATCTGGTCCACGCGGCGAAGTCCCTCCCAGTACAATTCGAAACCTCGCTCCATGAGCATACCGTCCAGGTCGATGGAACTCAGTTCCGGTGTCCCGCGGGTGCTCCGCATCAAGTTAACGGTTTCTAGTGCTCCGGCAGCATCACCCAAACGAAGCTGGGCCTCAGCTTTATTGAGCTGCGACTCCGCATAGCGAATGATGATGTACTTACCAGAACGGGCGGGGTGATACTTGATAACCCGAACACCGGCGTTGGTGGGCACACCTGCCAGCCCGACGTCTTCGGTGAAGACGAGAGGTTGTTGGGTAAGGGTATCGATCAACACGTTACCCTCGTCGTTGATCTGCTGACCTTGTAGGAATCCGACTCCGATACCCGAGGAGGCCGTACCGTCGGGGGTCGGCTCATTCCCGATCCGTGGATCGTTGGGATCAAAGGCATTGTAGAAGTCTGCAAGCGTGGTGAAGCCGTTCCATCCGGAAGGGTTCTGGCTGTAGTGCAGCGTCATCATCCAGCGGTTCTCGGGAGTACCCTGATTGCTGACCAGGATGGGCTCATTATCGGATCCTGCTTCGAAAATTTCAAAGTAGTTGGGATCGAAGGAGTAGCCTTCTTCAGTGACCATGTCCGCGTAGTCGATGACGCGCTGCAGGTCATCGGCATTATGGTCGTAGGGTCCGGCCGGATTGTCGGCCAGGTAAACGGCCTTGTTCAGATACATCCGCGTGAGCATCGAGTAAGCGGCTGCCTTGGTACCCTGGATATTTTGACCGGGCCCGGCACTGGGCAGGTCATCGATGGAAGCTTCTACCTGGCTGATGGCCAAATCAATAGCATCGGTACGGGAAATTACCCGCGGCAGTTCATCTACACCCTGTTCGAATTCGCGGAAAGGTACCACACCGTAGAGGTCCAGCACGTGCCACATGAAGAATCCCTGCAGAAACCGGCCTTGCGCTTCCTGCTCGGCATTTGGATTTGCAGCCAGAATTTCGGCGGTATTAAAAATCCGGCTGTTAAGCGTGTTCCAGGCGTTGAGTACCTGGGCGTGGGTAGCATCCCAGGTGTGAGCGTGAAGGGTGCGCCATACACCGTTGTCACCCCAGTCGACACCCCGCGTAGGCGGGATCAATTCGTCGGAGGGGTGTTCAAATAGGCTGTAGGTATTGGCCTGATCGGTGAAGGTGGCCAGACCGTTGTAGACCGATTCGACCAGCTGAGCGGGATCGCCCGCCGTTTGTCCCGAACCGTCGTCTTCCACGATGATGGAATCGACTTCCTCGATCTCCAGATTGGTGCAGGCCGAGAACCCAAGCAATATGCCGGTGGCCGGAACCATTAGCCCCCACTTAAAAAGTTGAGATGTCATGATA
>JBASAV010000600.1:0-5864 GCA_049650785.1 Lewinella sp.
CCGTATTGGAGCCGCGAAGATGTACCCAACCGTCAGGAAAGTCGAGTTTGAGGCCATCGATATTCGTCTTCGGCGTATCGGGATATAGCGCTTCCATGGCATTTAGCGCCTCGTGGAGATCAAGTCCCTTATCCAGGCTGATCTTATCCTTGACCATTTCGTAGTGTGCGTACGAATCCCGCAGTTCGTTGATCGTCTTCTTACTGGTAGCCAGATGGCTCAGTACCAGGGCCCGTCCGATGAGGCTGTCCCGCCCATAGTGTAGACGTGGATCGATGATTCCGCCGTTGCCTTCCCCGCCGATGGTCGCACTGACCTCCTTCATCTTAGCGACCACGTTCACCTCTCCTACCGCCGAGGCGTGGTAGGGCTGTCCGTGTTTCTTCGCCAGGTCCGCCAGCGCCCGGCTGCTGCTCAGGTTACTGACTACCGGCCCGGGCTCTAGTCCCAGCACGTAATCGGCTACCGCAACCAGGGTGTACTCTTCTCCAATCCATTTGCCATCGGGGCCGACCAGCGCGAGTCGGTCGACGTCTGGATCTACCGCCACACCAAGATCCGCACCGGTTGACTTCACCTCGGCGATGAGGTCCTGCAGGTGGGCGGGCAGCGGTTCCGGGTTATGGGCAAATTGCCCGTTGACGGTTCCGTTAATCACGCTACATTCGACCCCCAACGCCTCGCAGAGCGGTGGAATGGAAATTGCCCCCACACTGTTGACGGCATCCAGGACTATGCAAAACCGGGCCTCGCGGATGGCATCGACCTGGACGAGCGAATGATCCAGAATCGCCTCGATGTGATCCTCGAGCGCGGAGGTGTCCTGCTGGATGGAGCCCAAATCATCCACTTCGGCGTATGAGATATTCCCGGATTCGACGGTATGAATAAGATCCTGCCCGGCCTCGTGGCTGATAAATTCCCCCTCCGCGTTCAGTAACTTCAGGGCATTATATTCCTTGGGGTTGTGACTGGCGGAGAGAATGATGCCCCCACCCGCCCCGCGGCTCTTGACGGCCATTTCTACGGTTGGCGTCGTGGCGTGTCCGCAATCGATCACGTCGATTCCCATGCTTTGGAGCGTGGCGGCGGTAAGTGCCGATACGACGGGACCGGACGGTCGGCCGTCGCGGCCAATGACTACTTTGGGGGTGGCCCCGCTACGAAGGAGCCAGTCCGCATACCCAGCTACGCTACTGACAATGTCTTCGGGGGTAAGATTATCGCCCGTTTTTCCGCCGATGGTACCGCGAAATCCGGAAATACTTTTAATTAGGGGCATTTAGGTTGTGTTTTGGTGGGTGTAGAAGTGGGCAAGGTAGTGATAACGCCCGTGAACCGGCTACCTTTAGCCCATGACACGACCCGTAAACGACCCCCGTACGCTGAACGGGTGGGCCCTATTTGACTGGGCTAACTCCGCCTTTGCTCTGGTCATCACGACCGCCATCTTTCCGCCTTACTTCGAAGGGGTCGTGGACGAAGAGTTTACGGCCCTTGGATTGCCGTTCACCAACAGTTCTTGGTTCGCCTACCTGATCACCTTCAGCTACCTGGTCATTGCCCTGCTTTCTCCGCTTCTGAGCGGCATTGCCGACGCGGGCGGCCGGCGGAAATTTTTCCTGCAGGTGTTTACCACCATGGGGGGGTTGGGGTGTCTGAGCTTATTCTTTTTTACCGACATGGACACGATGTGGATTGGCAGCCTGGGCTTCGTTATCGGCCTGATCGGCTTTGCCGGCGGACTGGTTTTTTACAACAGCTTCCTCCCGGTGATTGCCACCGAAGATCGCTTTGACCGACTGAGCGCCCGGGGCTTTGCGATGGGGTATATCGGTAGTGTCCTCCTACTCGTTCTGAATCTGGCAATGGTAGAGAAGCCCGGCTGGTTCGGCCTACCGGCGGAGGGTACACTGCCCGTCCGAATGGCCTTTGTGACGGTGGGGATCTGGTGGCTGGTATTCGCCTACATTTCGCTTTCCCGCCTTCCGGACGATGTTCGCAAACCCAATACCGGCCTCGGAGATATGGCCGCCCGGGGTTGGCACGAACTCACCGAAGTCTGGCGCCGCCTCACCGACTACCCGAATGCGAAACAGTTTCTGATCGCCTTCTTTTGCTACTCCGCCGGTGTACAGACGATCATCTTCCTGGCCAGTATTTTCGCCAAGAAGGAACTGAATTTCGAGACCGCGGAATTAATCGTGGTCGTATTAATCCTACAGATCGTCGCTATAGCCGGGGCATACCTTGCTGCCAAGATCAGTGAGATGAAAGGCAATAAGTTTGCGCTCTACGTAGAGCTGATCATCTGGACGGCTATCTGCGTGGTGGCCTACTTCGTGACCGATAAGCTTCAGTTTTACTTCATTGCGGGAGCCGTCGGACTGGTAATGGGTGGCGTTCAGTCACTCAGCCGGTCCACCTACGCCAAGGTGATCCCTCCTGATCTAGACGCTGAAGGGCGTCGAACGGACACCACTTCGTGGTTCAGTTTCTACGACGTGCTGGAGAAAATTGCTATCGTCCTGGGTACCTTCATATTCGGGTTTCTCGACGCCCTGACCGGCAGTATGCGCCTGAGCGTCCTCATTCTAGCGGTGTTTTTCATCGCTGGCATGCTGTTCCTGTCCCGCTTTCACCTAAAGGACGGCCGGGTGCAAACCTGATACCGGCGGACCGGTTTAATTCTGTCATGGAGGAGGGTATGGAAATCGTCGCTAGCCGGAAGACCGCGTTGCTATTAGGAGCAACGGGCTTAGTAGGACGTGAGCTGCTCGATCAGCTCCTTTACCACGGTGCGTACCGCCGCATCATCGCGCCTACCCGGCGACGGCTGCACGTAGATCATAAGCGTCTGGACAATCCTCTGATCAATTTCGATAACCTGGATCGCTACCGCGACATCTTCCGGTGCCAGGATGTTTTCATCGCCATCGGTACAACCATTAAAAAAGCCGGTAGCGAAGAAGCATTCCGCAGGGTAGACTACGAATACGTCGTCCACGCCGCCCGCCTCGCCCAGTCGGCCGGTGCCAACCAGTGTTTGGTGGTTTCCTCCGCCGGCGCGAATTCGGAAAGCAGCTTCCTGTATTCGCGGACGAAGGGGGAAATGGAAGAGTCTGTCAGCCGACTGGACTACTGGGCGGTACACATTTTCCGCCCCGGCGTTCTGGTGGGGAAAAGAGATGAGTTACGCCTTACCGAAAAATTGGCTGCCGGGCTGACCCGCGCCATCCGAAGTGTCTCCCCTACCCTACTCGGCGATTACAACCCCACGGACGCCGATGCGCTAGCCAAGCATATGATCGATGCTGCGCAGACGATCGCCCCCGGTGTACACTTCCACGGAGCAGCTTCCCTGATCGAGCACTAACCTTACTCCTACTCTTCTTCCGGGTACGCAATCCGCAGCTGATGGGAACTCTTCAGGACGGAGCGGAATATGCGGCGCAGCGCCTCCAACTCCTGGAAGCTTAGGTGACTCTGTACCAATTGGCCGCTGGTGAGCTTGCCCCGGATGATATTGTCGATCAGATCGTAAAGCTCCGCTTCGGTAGGCTGTTTCAGCGATTTGGAGGCCGCTTCCACGCTATCGGCAAGCATGAGTATAGTTTGCTCTTTGGTGACCGGTAGCGGCCCGTCGTAGCGGAAGTACGGCTCATCCACCTCTCGCTCGGGGTGGTTCTTGATGTGGTTCCGGTAGAAGTATTCGGTCCGCGTGGTACCGTGGTGGGTCCGAATGAAATCGATGATCACGTCGGGCAGGCCGGCGGCACGGGCCAGCTTCACCCCTTCATTGACGTGATCGATAATGATTTTCGCGCTTTCCAAGTCCGTGATGCGGTCGTGTGGATTCGGGCCGGTCTGGTTTTCGATGAAGTATTCCGGGTTCTTAAGCTTACCGATGTCGTGGTAGAGGGCAGCGGTACGCACCATCAGGCTGTTCCCTCCAATCTCGCTGGCCACCCGCTCCGCCAGGTTAGCCACGTTCAGGCTATGTTGCCAGGTGCCCGCCGCCTGCCGCGCCAGTTTTTCCAGTAGCGGCCGGTTCATATCATTGAGCTCCACGAGGGTGATGGGCGAGATGAGTCCAAAGAAACGCTCCAACAGCGGAATAATGGGATAGGCTAGCAACACCAGAAAAACATTCAGCCCCAGCCACAGCAAGTCGACATAATTAATACCCGACCAACCCGCCCCCTGTACTAATTGAATACCCACGTAACCAAAGAGGTAAAACGCAAACAATAGAATCAGGCTGCTGAAGAACCGCGACCAGTCGCGGGTATCGATGTCCATGAAGATGACCACCACCCCCGCCATAATGGACAGGAAGGTGTAGGGATAACCCAGCGAGGTTAGGAAGCTGGCAATGAGTACGACGGCTACGTGGACAAAGAACGCCAGTCGCTCATTGAAGAAAATCCGCATCACGATCGGTACGATACAGAAGGGGACCATGTAGGCGCTCCAGCCGGGCGCGAGCTCGATCGAGCGTACCATAATGGCATACAGTAGCGGCCAAAGGAGGATGAAGATCAAATTCTTGATCCGGACATACACCAACGGAAAAAACGTCCGCAGGTAAAGAAACAACAGGAGGATCACGAGACCGACGATCAGCGTGTAGCCAGTGAAGACAGAAAGGTAGGTCGTGGTTCCTTGCAGATTACTGTTGTACTCGCTCCGGTAGCTGATCAGCTTCTGGAAGACGTTGTCGGAAATCACTTCGCCCTGCCTCACCAGGATGTCCCCCTGCTCGACCAGTCCGTCGTATGGGCTTACCGCTTCCAGGGTCTGCTCGCGCAGCCGATTGGTCAGGCTGTCGTTGTAGAAGACATTGAATCGCAGCTTATCCTCCAGCAGTGGCACCAGAAAATCGGGGGCTGCCAGACGGGTGTAGAGGATGCTGTCCGTCAACCACTGCCGGGCGCGCCCCGGGGTGGTGAATACCTGACCGATGGTGCGGGTATTGACCTGGCTACCGTCGACGATCTGAATCACCGTAGCCATCCCCGACCGAGCCTCGTCCTCCGTACGGAGGCGTACGATGCCCCGTTGGTAGATCCGGTCCAGCAGTTCCAGTCCGTACAGGCGGTGCGCTTCCGGCTGGCGCAGTAGACCGGGATAATTGTTACGCGCCCGGGCGGAATCGAGGGCGGTGGAGAAGTCGGCGATGTACTCCGCTCTCGCTTCCCGGGCTACCTCGGTGTCGCGGCGGTACACCGGCGTCAGATTGCGCACGACCGCCTCGCGGTCCGCCGCGAAACGTTCCTCCCGCTTGAAGATGGGAATGGCGGTAGGTGCCGTCAGGTCGGCGTACTGCCAAGTTTGGTTAAGCTCGAATTGGTAGGGGAAGGTCAGGTTGTTCGGATAGAGCAAGCTGATCAGGATCACGGCGGTTACACCCAGCAGGATGCGCGGCAGCCGTCGTGACCAATTACTCTTGTCGCTCAATCCATCCATTCCGCCGGTAAGTTAACGGTATTCCCGCTTCAGTAGCGAGCGTCGTCCGTGAATCGAGCAGATCGGGCAGGTAGCCATGCGGTGGCCCCGCGCCGGACAGTACTCGCGACCGAAAAAGATGATCTGTAAATGAAGCTTATTCCACGACTCCCGCGGGAAGAGACGTTTGAGATCCCCTTCCGTTTTCGCCACATTCTTGCCGGTACTCAGTGTCCAGCGGTAGGCCAGCCGGTGAATGTGCGTATCCACCGGGAAGGCGGGGACGCCAAAGGCCTGGCTCATCACTACGCTCGCGGTCTTATGCCCCACCCCGGGCAAAGCTTCCAGTTCGGCGAAGGTACGGGGGACCTGACCGCCATGTTCCTCGTCAATCATCCGGCTGAGCTCCTTAATGG
>JBASAV010000601.1:0-2425 GCA_049650785.1 Lewinella sp.
CAGCTCGTTACGCAGTACGGCTTCGGCTTCCTCTTTGGATTGAAAGTCATTACGGCCTTTGGAGAGCAAGCAGCGACTAGTCGTCATAAACGTTCCCCGGCCGTCGGTTTCTATCGCCCCCCCTTCCAGAACTACATTCACCTTGGTATACTGCGCCTGTGGAAATAGCGCCCGATGAATAGCCCAGGGAAGTTGGTTATCGTGCTCGGCGGAAAATTTACCTCCCCATCCGTTGAAGGTGAAATCCAGCAGGGTAGGGGTGGGGGACAAAACGGTGATGGGGCCGGAATCCCTGATCCAGCTATCATCGGTCGCTTGGTAGAGAACCTGCCCGGGAAAGTCCTTGGTAAACTGGTAGTAATGTTCCTGGTCACCCACGATCATAACCACCGGACATACCTGGGCTATCTGGCGCGCGGCGGCCAGCATCGCATGGGAGGCTGACTGTAGCACGGGGCCCCAGTCGCCTTCCCGACGGGGAAAGGAAAAAAGAACGGCCTGTTGGGGTTCCCATTCTGCAGGTAGCCTTATCATGCGGATATTAACTTTGAGCGCCAATATCGCGTATTCTGACCATGTCGATCACTAAACCGTACTTGTTACTCGCCCTTCTGCTAGCGTTGCTGCGTTGTGGCACCGATGAGGTACGTGAAGGAATGGTTTGGATAGACAATCCGCAGGGGGGCTACTGGATGGACCAAACCGAGGTTACTACTGCCCAGTTTCAGCAATTTATTGCGGCTACGGGGTACCAGACGGAGGCCGACAGCTTCGGATGGTCAGGGGTCTTTTCGACCACCGATCTGGACTGGCTGCCGGTGACTGGCGCCAACTGGGAGTATCCGCTGGGACCGGATAATCCGGCGGCTTCCCCGGATGAACCCGTCACCCAGGTAAGCCTGCGGGATGCGCTAGCTTACGCCGAATGGGCGGGAAAGCGCCTGCCGACGGAAGCGGAGTGGATGTTTGCTGCCGGACAGGGAGACATTCAGCGGGAATATCCCTGGGGTGAGGAAATTGCACCAAGTGGTGAATACCTGGGCAACTGGTGGCAGGGACCGTTCCCCTACAAAGACGAAGTATTGGATGGATTTGTGGGGATCGCTCCGGTAAAGAGTTTCCCTCCCACCCAGAACGGCCTATACGATGTAAGCGGTAACGTTTGGGAATGGACGGCTTCGATGCGCCCGGAAACGGGGGAACGGATAATTAAAGGAGGCTCTTTTCTCTGCAGTACCAGCTACTGTACTGGTTTTAACCTGCAACAGCGTCAGTATACCGCCCCCGACAGTGGATTGAATCACCTTGGTTTTCGCTGTATAGCCGGCTAAATAAAAGAAGCGGTTCCCTATTCGGAGAACCGCTTCGTATAAAGCTTAAAGTCGATCATGCCACATCTGAGAACCGAAGGCGGGGTAAGAACGATGGCCACTTGGTTGCCGGATCGTTCTGTGGTACACCCTATTTCCGGTTGACAATACAATAATAGGGCGGACACCCTATGCCAACCCAGTCGACTTACGGCAGCTTTGTTATTGTCATTTTGACACTTACTACCCGGGGGGCGGGGGGGTGTACAGAATAAAATTATTATCAGGTTAAAAATATAAAATAAAATGTGTTAATAAGTTTATAAATGATATAAAAAACGGTTGACCTCGGCTCCAGAACTCCTAAAAATGTCACCTTCAGCGGATTCGAATATTTATTGTCTTAACAATTAATGTGGGTCATATTGGCTTTATGAAGGCGATAGGCGCAAAACCATCTATTTTAACAACAAATGATGTTGAATAGCATTTTAATGATGCACAAAGTTGTATTTTGTGAATACACCGCTTTCCTATGAATGAGCGTACTGCTGAAAAGCTTACCATCCTGGCTGACGCCGCCAAGTATGACGTGTCCTGCAGCAGCAGTGGCAGCAAACGGAAGAATACTATCGATGGTCTTGGCAATGCAACCGGCATGGGGATTTGCCACACCTATACCCAGGATGGTCGGTGCGTGTCCCTTTTGAAGATATTGCTGACCAATCATTGCATCTTCGACTGTGCGTACTGCGTCAGTCGACGTAGCAACGATGTTAAACGAGCTGCCTTCACGGTGGAGGAGGTGGTGGATCTAACGCTCAATTTTTACCGTCGTAACTACATTGAGGGCCTGTTCCTCTCTTCGGGCATATTTAAAAGCGCCGATTTCACCATGGAGCGGTTGGTGCGTATCGCTAAGACGCTTCGGACGGACCATAAATTCAACGGGTACATACACCTGAAGGCCATCCCCGGAGCTAGCGATGAGTTGATCCACGAAGCGGGTTTGTACGCGGATCGCCTCAGCGTCAATCTGGAGATGCCAAGCGAGGTAAGCCTGAAAAAAGTAGCGCCCGAGAAGAATTACGCCGAGGTATATCAACCGATGAACC
>JBASAV010000602.1:0-2527 GCA_049650785.1 Lewinella sp.
CAGAAAAGGAAGGAAAGGTTCTTTCCCCCTTCTATGCTCAGCAGCGTCCGCGTACCTCCTCCCCCGGCCGCGACCAGGAGTATCAGCGCGAGCAGAATGCCTATACCGATGAGGTCGTAAACGGAAGCTATCTCGGGGGACCAAAAGCCGAACGTGCGTACATCGTTCAGGTAAAAATCCAGCAGATCGCCCTGCCAGTAAGCATAAACGGCGGCCAGAAAGTAGATGACCAGCGTACCCCCGATCATTTGCGTCATGGACCGCAGATCCGCCGTGCGAAATATGCTGATACCGAGGAAGAATCCCGGGATCAACAACAGGTAGGTCGGATCCATCAGCCCGGCCATACCCAGCCAAAAACCGGCGTTGAACCGGGCGACCGCGGGGGTCAGGCTTTTGTACGTACTGCCCAGCGCCCCGATGCTCAACAGGACGAATATCAAATCCAGCTGCTGCGGATCGAAGTAGTGAAAGGAGGGCACTAAGCCCCAAACCAGGACAATACACAAGCCGGGAAACTGGGTGACCGTCCGGCTGATGCGGTAGCGGTCGCAGACGTTATTGGCTATGATGCCCCCGGTCGCTACCAGTAGGGGCGGAATGAAGGCGGCGATCCACGGACTGAACCCCACCAGATCCACCAGTGCCTGACCGTAATAACCTACATCCGCATCCGGGGTCACCCCGCCTCCACCGAGGATAAACACCGGCAGCTGCAGCAGCAGGGCATAGCCGAACAACAGCAGACTGGCGAAGGATTGGTTGGTACGAAAGAGTGAAAGCATAGATTATTTGAGCTGCCGTTCGGTCTCCGTGATGAGGTTGACCGCCTGGTCGTAGGTATCACCGAGATCGGCGGCGGAGTCCTGACCTGCGTACAGCGCCATCTCGCAACGCTTGAGCAACTGGTCGTAGCGTTCCGTGAGGGCGGTATCGGCTCCGGCCGTGGCCAGCACCTGCCGGATATTGCTGCGGCTCAGGTCGGCTACCGTCAGGCTGAATCGATCGCGCAGGTAGCGAAGCAGGGCATTCTCCACGGCATCGTAGAAAGGCCGGGGCTCTACCTTTTCGAGATGGACCCGTGCCTCCTTGAGTCGGGCACTGGCCACCTTTCCGGCCCGCTGCGCCAGTAGGATGGCGGGATCGCGGTCGTCTAAGCGGCGGCGGTAGTGGCTCAATCCGATGATTCCACCCCCAATCAGCAACGGAAGCAGCATCAGCCCCCAGAAGATGGGCCGGCCGCCGAGGTTGCCGCTGTACGAACGTCCCGGTGCCAGGGGCGCGGCGGGGCGCAGAACCAGCGGTTCCTCTGCTACCTGACTCGTATCTATCGTATAGGTCCGTTGCCCGCTGCCCCCCGTCACGGTAACGGTAAAGGTCTTGGGGGCCAGGGATACGTAGTCTTCGCTTTCGGTGTTGAAGTAGTTGAGGGTAGGACTCACCTCGAAAGTTCCCGCCCGCTTGGGTACCAACTGGTACTCGAAGCTTTTACGGCCAAACATCCCCGAGGGGCTATCTAGGAATTCTTCGCGGATGACCCTTGGATCGTAGATGTTCCAGTTAGCCTCATCTACGGGAACCGGCGCCTCCAGCCGCTGTACATCTCCCTGACCGGTGACCTGCACCACCATGGTGAGGGCGTCATCGGTGGTTAGGGCATCCCGATCTATCTCTACGTCCATCTGGTAGGTGCCCACGCCGCCGCTGAAGTTGTCCGGGCGGGGCTGCGGCAATTCCTGCACGGTGACGATCAGCGTGTCGCTGTTGACCGGTATCTGCTCCGTGAACCGCCGGGCGAAGGTGCTGCTGGAACGCGTACGTACCGCCCCGATAACCATCCGGTAAGGGTCGATGCGTAGGGTGCCGCTCTTGATGGGGAAGAGCGCCAGACTGGCCAGGGTACGCCGCTGATACTCCCGCCCGTTTTCAATTACGGTGGTCGGTGAGGCATCGAAACGCCGGCGGGAGCGGGCGAAGAAACCATCCAGGCTGGGCTCCCGCACCATATTCCGCGAGATCGGATTCACCGAGGCGTACAGGTTGAGGTTGAGGATGATCTGTTGCCCGACGTAGGCCTGGTCCGTGCTGATCTCGGCACGCAGAAAATTTTCCGGTGAGGACCCGATAGCTTCGTCATCGACTTCCAGCACCGTCACCGTTTTTCCGGGAGTCCGGTAGGTCCGCCCCCCGGCCAGCACACTCGCCGGACCGATGGAAAGCTCGCCCGTACGCGTCGGCTGCAGCATCCAGCTGAAGGTCATCTGGCTGGTCGCCACGCCGTTGATGATGGTCGTTCCGATGGATCGGTTAGGCCCGCGCAGTACGTCGAAGGCACTGAAATCAGGGGGGATCAATTCCTCCCCCTGGGCATTACGTAGTACCAGGTGGTATTCCACGGTGCTGTTGCGCAGCATCCGATCCTTACTTACTTCGGCGGTGAAGCTGATGTCCTGCCCCTGAGCGGAAAGCAGAAACGGAAAAAGGAGAAGCAGCCAAATGATCGGTCCTCGTAGACGCATTACCAGTC
>JBASAV010000603.1:0-1746 GCA_049650785.1 Lewinella sp.
GTAGCGGAGTTCGTCCGCCCACGGGTCGTTAGGGGTTATGCTTAGGTCTGCCCGCCCCCTGGGCAGACCAGCTCACGCTGGGCGGACCAGGAGACGGGCGGACCAGGAGGGCAAACTATTTACCTACCTTTGGCATTCTGATCAACAAGATCATGTGTCGACGTGCGTCGACCCCAAAGCAACCGTATGAAGATCGGCGTTGTCTGTTATCCAACCTACGGCGGAAGTGGCGTACTAGCCACCGAGCTCGGCTTGGGATTGGCACGCCGCGGCCATGAGATCCACTTCATCACCTACCGGCGCCCGGCACGCCTCGGCTTCTTCCACGAGAACGTTTTCTACCACGAGGTAGACAGCGGGGCGGATTATCCGCTGTTCGAATTCGCGCCCTACGAGACGGCCCTGGCCTCCAAGCTGGTCGACGTAGTGGAGAATTACGGCATCGAGCTGCTGCACGTGCACTACGCCGTGCCCCACGCGGCGGTGGCCTACATGGCCCGTAAGATCCTCCTGAGCCGGAACCGTTACGTGCCCTTCATTACCACCTTACACGGAACCGATATTACGCTGGTGGGGACTAACCCCGCTTTCGCGCCCACCATCACTTTCGCCATTAATAAATCGGACGGTGTGACGGCCGTTTCCGACGCCCTGAAGCAATCCACGCTCGATAATTTCGAGATCTGCCGGCCCATCGAAGTGATCTACAATTTCATCGACTTCGCCCGCTTCAAGCGTAACAACAAGGAACATTTCAAGCGGGCCATCGCCCCCAACGGCGAGCGGATCCTGATCCACGTGTCCAACTTCCGACCGGTCAAACGGGTCGACGACGTCATCTACATCTTCAAGATCATCAATGACCAGACGCCAAGCAAGCTGCTGCTCATTGGCGACGGCCCCGAACGAAACAAGTGCGAAGACCTGAGTCGCCGCCTCGGTCTGACCAAGGACATCCGTTTTCTCGGTAAGCAGGATGCGGTGGAAGAGCTACTGGCCGTGGCCGATGTTTTCCTGCTGCCTTCCGCCAGTGAGAGTTTCGGCCTGGCGGCACTGGAGGCCATGGCCTGCGAGGTGCCGGTCGTATCCAGCAACGTCGGCGGCATTCCCGAGGTCAATATTGACGGGGTGACCGGTTTCACCAGTGGGGTCGGCATGGTCGACAAAATGGCCGAGGATGTCATGAAGATCTTCAAGGACGAGGAGACGCTGAACCGATTCCGCGCCAGCGCACTCAAGCAGGCCGAACGCTTCGATATTACGAACATGATCCCGAAGTACGAGGATTATTACCAAAAGGTATTGGAAGCCAGCCGCTCGGTAAAGGAAGAACCGATCATGGATTGCTAGCTGATTACGTCCGCTTTACCTCAGCCGAACACCGTCAGTACAATCAAGTGTAATAAGGACGGACAAAGCAAGCAGCCCACGCCCGTATAGAAGGTGGCCGTCAGCGCTCCGTATGGCACCAACTTGGGGTCGGTGGCGGCGAGTCCCGCGGCTACCCCGCTGGTGGTACCCAGCAGGCCACCGAAGACTACGGCGGAGTGCGGATTGTTCAGCCCCATACGGCGGGCCAGTAGCGGCGTGAGAACGGTGGTCGCGATCGTTTTGACCACCCCGGCGGCAATACTGATGGCAATAACTTCCGAGCTGGCGCCGAGCGCCGTCCCGGTGACCGGTCCGACGATGTACGTACAGGCCCCCGCCCCGATCGTCGTCAGGCTAACCGGATCGGTGTATCCG
>JBASAV010000604.1:0-4501 GCA_049650785.1 Lewinella sp.
CACGATAACCGTGTAGGCGTCTGGGTTCAGCATGGCGTACACGAAAACCAGGTTCAGGGTCACGAAGAGGGCGGCTATGCGATAGTCTTTATTGAGGTAGACAAACATGAACGGAAGGGACAAGGCGGCCACACAAGCGTATACCACGTAGCTATCGGTCAGGAAGACAACCGAAGCCGCTACTACCGCCCCGATGAGGGTACCCACCGTGCGTTCCAGGGAGCGATCCTTGCTCTGTACATAGTTGGGTCGTAAGATCACCACCACGGTTAGCATGATCCAGTAGGCATTTTGCACACCAAGCGCCTGACCCACCAGATAGCCCAGGGTAACCACGGCGGCGAGGCGCAGGGAGTGGCGGAATACGGCATCGCCCTTCGTGAAGCTCTCCCGGAGCCCGCTCCAGTTGATCGTGGGACGAAGGCGACGGTAAGCTTCCTCCTCGTACGGCACGTCATCCAGCTGAGCTTCGCGTTCGCCGAGTGCTTCGATCCGTTTCAGCTTTTCTAGCTGTCGCTCCACGTTGCTGACTAAAATCGTCAGATAATGGTGCAGGGTGTTTCGGTTCCCACTCGCCGTATGGTCAGGCGGTGCCAGGGCGTGTACGCGTTCCCATAGCTCCTCCGGCTGGGTGGTCCGAAAGTTGCGGGATTTGTCTGCGATCCCATCCAGGGCCGCAGCAATTTGCCCGATAACCTCCGCCACAGATTTTACGGCGTCCGAACGTCGCCCCACTTCTCCACGGAGTGGCACGGCCGCTGCTAGTTCGATCAACTCGATCAACTCAATGAACAGAGCGGCCTCGTGGACTTCTCCGCTGCGGGCCATAGTCTCCGGATCGGTTGCGAAAAAGTATTCGGTGAGTTCCTTTCGGTTGTCGCTGATGTTGTTGTGCAGACGTACTAAAGGCTGCCATTGCGTGTCTGGGTCGTCGGAGCGTAATTGATCGGCCTTCAGGGCCAGGTACTTCCCCGTCAGCCGGAGCAGATCGTTCAGCAGGCCGATGCGATACTGCCGGTAGCGAATCGGATGGACGAGCACGTTGAGCAGGATAAACCACACGCCACCGGCAGTAATCGCCAGCGCCGAATGCAGTATTTGCCACCCGGTTTGGGGGAAGGCGAAGGCCAGCACCAGGGCAAGCAGTCCACTAAAACTGACCAGACTCGCCCGCTTACCGAGTACCGAGATGTAGGCCGACATAAAGACCAGACACGGGAGGAGGATCAAACTCAAGTAGGTGCTGGTCAGCGCGTACTGAATGAGCGCGATATTGGTAACGGCTAAAAGCAGGCCGACTAATTGATTGGCTACGTGTGCCATCTTATTCCCGGGCAGATCACAGATCGAAACTAAAAATATACCGAGGGCCGTACTGACTGCCGTGGTCAGATCGAAGAGCTGTGTCACTACAGCAATGGCAATGATGATAGCAACCACCATCAGGATTCCCCGTCCAAAAGCGTGATCTTTCAGGATAGATACGACTCGCCGTTGGAAGAAATCAGACAACCGCGACTTCGCTTTCATCATGAAGTATTTACCCTGGCTAGTGCAGGTGACCGCCTTTCCGGTGGATAGGTCTTCGGTAGAACAAAGGTAAGCGGGTATCTGTCGCATCCACCTTTAAAACCTTGACCGCATAGCGTAACCTTTCCTTGCCTAGGGGTACTATACAGACAAATACCGCAGCATGCCATCCTCAAAACCCGCCCCGGATTTCCTCCATTGGTACACGCCCCTGCACGAACGCTTCATGAAATACTGTGCCGGCCAGACGATGGGGCTGGAATCCGCCGAAGATATTGCCCAGGATGCCATCCTGAGCGCACTGGAACAGTGGGACCGGCTGGAGGAAAAGCAACGGTTACTTCCGTACATGATCGGCATCGTCAACAACCGGGTACGGAATCAACTGCGCTCGGCCAAAGTGCAGCAGCGGTACCTCGAAGCGCGCAAAAGACAGCTGACTAATCGCCTGCCCGATCGTCCCGAACTGGCCCTTGACCTTCACTATCTCCTCCGGGCAATCGATCGATTACCCGGACTGAGTAAAGAGGCGCTGTTGTTGACCGCCGTCAGCGGGTTCAGCATTCGGGAAGTTGCCGATATCCAAAACAGCACCGAAGGAGCGGTAAAAACCCGTATCAGCCGCGCCCGCAAACAGTTGCGGGACACTTTTGATGAGAACGGTAAGCCTCTCTCCATCAACGAGCGTCTGCATATATACGCATCCATTCTGCTATGAAAGTCACGGATAAATTACTCGCTGAACTTCCGAAGGCTCTCCCGCCGGTTGTTCCGCTATCCCGCGTGTCGGCATGGATCAGTGAGGGTCGCCCCCGTAGACGCTTCTATCCCCTGGTGTGGCTGAGCCGAGTCTGGCGCTGGACCAGCAACTAACCTAATCCACTACAACTGAATTTTTCACCCGCTCATGGGCGGTATGGCACCCCCATGCTCAATACATACTGTTATGCAAGAATTTATCCGTTACGCCGCTCTCGATCACGGCTTGGATCCCCGCTTGACGGCCGGGATTGTTAAAGCTTCTATCAACCCGACCATCATTGAAGAGCGGCAGCTCAACGTGGCCCAGCTGGATGTCTTCAGCCGGCTAATGATGGACCGGATCATCTTCCTCGGCACGGAGGTCAACGACTACGTTGCCAACGTCATTCAGGCACAGCTGCTCTTTCTTTCCAGTTCCGATCCGCGCCGGGACATTACGCTTTACATTAATTCCCCCGGCGGATCGGTGACGGCCGGTCTGGGCATCTACGATACGATGCAACACGTGCCCTGCGCGGTCAACACGACCTGCACCTGTATGGCCGCCAGTATGTCGGCGGTACTGCTCAGTGCCGGCGAAGCGGGTAAGCGCACGGCCCTCCCCCACTCGCGGGTGATGATTCACCAACCCAGCGGAGGCATGCAGGGTAAAGTCTCCGATATGGAGATCAATTACCGCCTCGTCCTGGAATTACAGGACGAACTCTACGAGATCATGGCGAAGCATACCCACCGGACGAAGGAACAGATCCGGCAGGATGCCGACCGCGATTACTGGATGACCGCCGACGTCGCGCTGGAATACGGTTTCATTGATGAGATAATGGCATAAAAAAAGGCCGGTAGCTCAGGATTGAGCTACCGGCCTTTCCGGTTGATGTGGGGATGCGTTTACTCGAGCTGGAACTTGACCGGCAGGTTAAACTGTACACGTACGGCACGTCCACCCTGCTGACCGGGCACCCACTTGATGCCTTTTTCGTTCATGAGGTTAACAACGCGGAGAGCTTCCTCACCGGTTTTGGCACCGGGATTACGTACTACGCTGGCGTCCGTTACCGAACCGTCCTGCTCGACTACGAAGGAGACAACGGCCATTCCTTCCACACCGTTCTCACGCGCGATGGCGGGGTACTTGATGTTTCCGTAGATGAACTCGAGCATCTTCTTATCGGCACAGGCCTTCTGTTCGGCATAGCTTCCGAGGTCTTCGCAGCCGGGGAACATGGGCATGTTCTCAACCACTTTGAAGATCTCCTGTACATCAGGCTTCGGGGGTGGTGGTGGCGGCGGGGGTGGTGGTGGCGGAGCCTTATCCTCCTTTACTTCGGGGGGTGGCTCGTTCATCACGGTTTCTTCGTCGATGGAAGTATCCTCAAATTCGGGTGGATCTTCCTCGATCAGTTCCTCTTCAGGAACCTCCTCGATGACGGGGGGTGGCGGTGGTGGTGGCGGTGGAGGGGGCTCTGCGGTCCGGGGTGGTTCCATCTCGATTTCCTCTTCGAGCTCAAGCGCTCCTTCCGGAATGATGATCTCCGCTTCGTACTGTGTCCAGGCGAAGGCCAGGAGCGACATACCGACAGCAAGAGCCAAACCGAAGTTGAAGAAAGTGGAACTCAGCCCGAAGACATCTACCCGCTCGTACTTCGCCCGGTTCTCAATGTAAGAACCGTCGTTGTCGGCGTCTTCGGTGTACTCTCCGGCAATTCCCTTCTCCGTTCGTGAACTGTAGACATTCCGCATCAAATAGATCAGACCGATCATTAGAGCCAGAATGGCACCGAAGGTAATCGCCAGGGCCGAACCCGAAATAGATAAATCTCCCATGGCTAATGTTTAATAAAAGTTATGGCTACGACCTTACCGGAGCAAGGTACTTATATACAATTTGGCGGTAGAGCAGATAGATCGCTCCACCAAGCAACGCACCAATCAGGTTGGCTGCCATATCGACGGGATCGTACTCTCGTCCGGTCCCGCTGATCCCCTGCAACACCTCCATTAGTGCTCCGAAAAGGGCAGCAGCAAGTGCGGCCGTTGCCGCTCGCTTCCCGGGGGAAGCCATGC
The DNA here is from genome assembly GCA_049650785.1 of Lewinella sp. GTDB lineage: Bacteria > Bacteroidota > Bacteroidia > Chitinophagales > Saprospiraceae > Neolewinella. The sequence continues at coordinate 4,360 of JBASAV010000604.1, forward strand.
CGATTGCGAATGACAATAATACTGCAAAAAAGGCGTACGCGCCAAAATGTGCAATCTTATCTGGAGAAAATAGCTCCGACCAGTCAAAAATTCCTGGAATTTGTTGCCCCGGTGCAAGGCTGACGTAGGTCAACACGAGGGC
>JBASAV010000605.1:0-7697 GCA_049650785.1 Lewinella sp.
GGTATCGACTATGCGCTCACCGTGCGGATCAACATAAACGCCGGATCGAGTATCATCACGAATCCCTCCGAGAACGGCTACACGGTTCGGTGGAGCACGGGCGAAGCGGGCGATACCATTCGCAACGTTACGCCGGGTGATCTCTATTCGGTATCCGTAATTAATGATGCTACCAACTGTGAGGAACTGTCGGAATCTTTCCGACTCGTTGCCCGCAGCGAAGTGATCATCGCCGGTACGCCGGCCACCGACGACGCTTCCTGTCGCGGCTCCGCCGACGGTACCGTTACCCTGGAGGCACGTGGTGGCGTACCCGGCTCCGCTGGATACACTTTCGCTTTTTCCGATGGCGTTACCCTGACCGGGAGAACCGTCAGCCGGGCTGATTTGGAACCTGGTACCTATACGGTGATCGCTACGGACTCCGTCGGCTGTTCTTCCAGTACGCTGGAGGGAGAATTCACCATCACGACCGAAAAAGAAATTGTCCCGGTAGTAGCGGTAAGCGACATCAGCTGCTTCGGCGAAGTAGATGGAAGCCTTTCGGTAAACGCCCGGGTGGAAGGGTCGCGCGGAGCAACCCCTCCCTTCGAGTCTCGTTTATCCGCCCTCGACGGTACGGTGATCCAGGACTACACAAATGTTCCCGTTGGCAGCCCACTGGTCTACGATAACCTGACGGAGGGTACCTACCTCATCACGGTTCGCGACCAGGACCCCGCCATCTGTGTCACCACCGATACCTTCCAGATCGTCGAGCCCGACAGTCTATTCATCGAAGAGCTGATCGCGGTAGACTTCGCCTGCCCGGATACCTTCGGCACGGCAACCGTCAACGTTGTCGGGGGCACCGGCCCCTACCAGTTCCGCTTCCGTAACGATAGCCTGCCCGATCCGATCGATAGTCTGATGACCTTCGATAGCCTCGTGGTAGACACGAACTTCATCGGCGACCTGCAGCCGGACACGAACTACGTCGTGATCGTAACGGACGCCCGGGGTTGTGTGGATTCGACCACCTTCCGGATCGGTTCGCCGCCCCGCGCCGTCATCGCACCCATCCAGACGGATTCGGTCTCCTGTACTGACAGCAGCGACGGCCAGCTCTTCGCTGACGTGACGCCGCCCACCGGGGAGGAGATCACGGAGACGGTATGGTACCGCCTGAATGACGACGGCACTATTGGCGACCAGGTCGACATCGGTTTCCGAACGACGGCGGACCTCGAGGTGGGCTTCTATCTATTCGAAGCCACTATAACGAATAACTGTGTATCCCAGGCGGTCGGGGAGGTCGCCAGCCCTGGCTTGGTCAGGCTGGATAGCGTGACAATCATCGATCCTACCTGTTTGGGAGAAGATAATGGCAGCATCTTTGTCTACCCCAGTGGCGGCACCCAGCCCTACCGTTATGACTGGTCGGTAGACGGCGCCACTTCCACGACCAGCAACGTCAACGGCCTCGCGGCCGGCACCTACACGCTTACGATTACCGACGCCAACAACTGTCAGCCGGCGTTCGACACCACCTTTGTCCTGGAGGAACCGGTGGGCATCACGGGTGAGTTTACGAGCCTGATTCCGGTGAGCTGTCCGGATGAATCCACCACGGATGGATCCGCCACTTTCTCGGCCCGACTGACCGACGGCACTACCCCTGCCTTCGACTTTTTCTGGTCGAGCGGGGATACGATACTAAGCCGGACGGAAGCTACGGTTATCGACCTGGCCCGTGGCCTAATCACCGTAACGGTCACGGACGGTATCTGTCCCCAGCAGTTTACCGATACCATCCCCAGCCCACCCGAATTCACCTTCGACCAGGAGATCGACGATGCCAACTGTAACGGTCAGCAAAACGGAAGCGCAACGGTGATCGTGGAGGGCGGAACCCCCGGCTACACCTTCGACTGGACGGCCCGCCCCGAAACCGGCAATACCATTACCGGGGTGGGTGCCGGTACTTACGAGGTCAATATCTCGGATGCCAACGGATGTGTCGCCGCCACCCAGGAAGTAACAATCCTCGAACCGGACGCGCTGGTCCTGGCCGTTGATACGGACATAACAACGCCGACCGTCACCTGTAACGGAGACGAAGACGGACGACTAGCGGTCTTCGTCAGCAGCAACAACAACAACGCTTTCCCCGATAACCCGTACCAGTGGACGTCCAACGTTTCGGATAATGACGACGGGGTAGCGAACGGTCTTTCTCCGGGCACCTACGGGGTGACCGTCACCGATGTAGAGGGATGCCAGGACAGCCTGGTCTATACCGTCATCGAGCCTCAGCCGATCACCTTTGCCGTAGAAAACATCCAGGAACCGCTCTGCTTTGGGGAAACCACCCCCGTGCTGATCGATACGGCCTTCGGTGGGCAGGCATCGGACATCGATGACTTCACCTATATGCTCAATAACGATGGCTTCCTGATCCCGATCCGTAATCCGGGGGTAGCCTTCGCCGGTGAGCTCACGGTAACGGTCTTCGATTCGGTAGGCTGTCGAGCTGAGCAGAACTTCACCATCGAAGAGCCCGAAGAAGTCACGATCGATCTGCCCAACCGCATCATCGTCGAACTGGGCGACAGCCTGGTACAGTTGAACCCGCTGGTCAGTCCGCCGGGCAACTATACCTACGAATGGACGCCGGATACCTACCTGTCATCCGACAGCGTACGCAACCCGACGGTTTTCGCGCTGGGTAACACCAACTACACCTTCACGGCGACCAATCCGAACGGTTGTCAGGCCATTGAAGACATACTGGTCGAGATCGACGCCAACCGCAACGTCTACATACCTACGGCCTTCAGCCCGAACCGGGACGGCCGAAACGAGGACTTCCGCATCTTCGCCTGTCGTGGCGTAACGGCCATCCCCAGTGTACGCATCTTCGATCGTTGGGGTGGCCTGATGTTCGAGGCGGAGAATCTGCCGGTGAACTGCCTGGATGGAACCGTTATCTGGGACGGACAAAGCGAGGATAACCGGGACGTCAATACCGGCCTGTATGTCTACACCGTGGAAGTCGCCTTCCTCGACGGACAGACGCTTACTTACCGGGGAGAGATATCGGTGCTGCGTTAGACTGTCGGCTTACCGCGAAGATCTTGCTGGAGCGACTCCAGTTCGTCCCATTCGCCCGCGTTTGCCAGGGCGGCCTGTTCGGGCCAGGTGAGGGTGTGCCGGGAGGCGTAGCCCAGTCCCGCCTGCTCCAGCATGGCCTGTAACTCGGTGGCAGGGGTTGTGGCTAGCGCCGGCAGATTCCGTACGCCAGCCTCACGTAGTACTTGTGCTACCTGTGTGTCGATACCGCTGACGATCGTCAGATCTTTTGGATCCGCACTTCGGACCGTTCGGCTTGCCGTCTGGGGCACGTCCCCGTTTGCCAGCTTACGCGCCTGTCCGATCCAATCTTCCTCCCGCATGATCTCCGCTACGTAGCCGATGCGCGCGGCATAGTCACCCAGTTCATCGTCGCTCCAATTAGCAATTTGTTCGAAGCGGTTAATGCCGGACTCGTTCAACTTTCCCTGGTTAAACGGACCGATCGACTGGATACGGGTAAGATCGTCCCGCTGACCGGAAACTATTACGGCGGAATCTCCAATACGTACCCGGTGACGGGGCTTGCCCAAATTGATGGTTTGCTTCTTATCCTCCGCGGCCGTTGCGGCCAGACGCTCTTCCAGACTAGCCAATCGACGTTCCAAATCCGCTAATCGGCCTGGGTCCTCGGTGCTCCCCCCTCCATCGGACGCCTGTACCGATGCGCCGTTTCCGCGCAGTAATTGCTCATTGCGCGTTTTGAGCCCGATCACTTGATCGTTGAGGTCCTCAATGGTCGTTGCGTAACTTTGATTGGTGGCCCCGAGTTGCTCGTTGGTGGACTGAAGCCGTTGGATTTCGGTGTTGATCTTTTCCAGATTACCGCGTACTTCTCGAAGTTGCACCAGCACCTCGTCCTTTTCGGTGGTGACCTTGACCAGTTGGCGGGCCAGTGTTTTTTGCTCCTCGTCTCCGGCCGTCAGTTTCTGTTGCAGATCCGCTTTTTCGCGTTCGGCGGCTTTCAGCTTGCGCAGGGCATTCTTCGTCTTGGCCCGTTGCAGCAGATAACCCAGCAGAACCCCTATCGTAAACAACAGGAGCCCGATGATGGACAGAATGAGCAGATAGTTAGTCGGCTGGACGGTTAACCAGTAAACGAAATCATTGTAGAGTTGCATACCGGAGGCTTGAGTGCCTGGGTAAGATACGGGTTGGTTGCTGGTTGCTGGTTGCTGGTTAGAACGGGATATCGTCGTCCGTATTCATTTTGCTGGGCAGGGTACCGCCGCCGTAGGGCTGCTGGGGCTGTCCGCCCGTAATGGCGTTGGAGGGCAGCAGATCGAAATCCGGATCGTCGAGGTCACTGAAGCGCGCGAAATCGCTATCGAAGCGGAGACGAATGTCCCGGGCCTCGCCGTGGCGGTTTTTGCCTACGATGATTTCGGCTACGCCGACCAGACTGTTTCCCTGTTCGTCTTCCGTGATCTTGTAGTACTCGGGGCGGTAGAGAAACATCACCATATCAGCGTCCTGCTCGATGGATCCCGATTCCCGAAGGTCACTAAGCTGCGGGCGTTTATCTCCCCCACGTGTTTCTACGGCCCGGCTTAGCTGGGAGAGGGCAATGACGGGAACTTCCAGTTCTTTGGCCAATCCTTTGAGCGAGCGGCTGATGGCCGATACCTCCTGCTCCCGGTTGCCCCCTTTGTTGCCTTCCCCGCTACCGGACATCAGTTGGAGGTAATCGATGATCACCATACTGATGCCTTTCTCCAGCTTGAGGCGCCGGCATTTGGCGCGCAGCTCGAAGACGTTGATACCGGGCGTGTCGTCGATGTAGATCGGGGCCTCGCCGATGTGGTTCATGGCGTTGACCAGCCGCGACCACTCGTCTTCGGTAAATTTACCGTTCCGCATCTTCTGCCCGTTCACTTCGGCATCCTGACTGAAGATCCGGCCGGCCAGCTGGGCGGCGCTCATCTCCAGGCTGAAGACGGCAACCCCGTGGCCGTATTCCGCGGCCGCGTTACGGGCCATCGAGAGGACGAAGCTCGTCTTACCCATGGCGGGACGGGCGGCTACGATGATGAGGTCGGAAGGTTGCAGGCCGGAGGTAAGTCGGTCGAGCTCGGTGAAGCCCGTTGGGATACCGGTCAGGCCATCCTCCTTCTCGCGGAGCATCGTCAGCTGATCGAGCAACTGGTTGGCGAGGGTACCCATATCGGCCACCTGCTTCCCCATATTGCGCTCGGTGATCTCGAAGACAAAGTTGCCCGCTTTGTCGAGCAGGTCGAGGACGTCCGTGCTGTCCTCGTACGCATCCTTGATGATCTCCGTACTGGTCCGGATCAACTCGCGCTGAATAAATTTTTCCGTTACGATCCGAGCGTGGTACTCGATGTTGGCCGAGCTGGTCACCTTGCTGGTCAGCTGGGCCAGGTAGGCTGCTCCGCCCACGACTTCCAATTCTTCGTTCTTCCGTAGATCTTCGACCACCATGAGCAGGTCGATCGGCTGGCTGCGCTCAAACAGCCGGCGCATACTGCGGTAGATGGACTGATGGGCCGGCTTGTAGAAAGATTCCGGCGAGATGATGTCCAGCACTTTCGTCATCGCCTCCTTCTCGATGAGAATGGCAGACAAAATGGCCTCTTCCAGGTCCGGCGCCTGGGGCGGAAGCTTGCTGTAGGCAGGCAAATTCGCATCGTCCAGCCGGCTCCGGTTGGAGTAAGCCGTGGCGACGTAACCATTGCCGTTTCCACTGTTCCGGCGATCGTACTTTTAATCCGTAGCCATCTATAACAAAGGTAGTCCGTTTTTCTAACAAATTGTTGTTGAAAAGGCTGTGGAGAAAAATATATAGTTGTGGAAAACGTCGGGGTTTTGCACATCGCACCGAGTCAATCTGTAGGGCTAAGGTGCAGGTTCTGGCCAGGGTATGATGATGGACACGCACCGTTACGACCCCGAAAATCACCACTTTAGCCAGACCGTTCCTATCCAGGCGAATGACCGGACTTGTGGTGGCAAAGATGTCACCGACCACGTCATAGAGCTTTGTGTACTTAGTTCCAAACAACGAGCGACACGCGCAGGCACGAGCGCCAGCCAAATCGCAAATCGCAAATCAGGAATCAGTTATCGGGAACCTTTACCCCCTCCCATATTCTCCCAAAGCCACATCACTAACATCCATCATCTCGAAGGGCTCCCATTCCGCGTCGGGCACCAGCGCCTTGCGGTAGGCCATATGCACCCGGTGGATCTCCGTATTCATCTGCCGGCAGGTATCGACCATCAGTTTATTGTGGCCACGGATAGTAGCCATGTCCACGTAGCGGTAAGTCCGGCTGGTGTGCCGGTCACCACTCTGGAACATGGCGTCGACCATGAGTGGGTACACACCCTGCCGTTGGTACGCCTGCGCGATGCCGAAAGCGATGCCCTTGCAGTTCCGCGGTTGCTTCTGAAACTTCAACCGGTAGAGAAATTTGGGTAGTCCGATCCAGTTGAGCTTCCCGCCGACCCCGCCCAGGAAGCAGTTGATGTCCGGGATCAGCCCCGCCAGGCCGATCGGCCTGCCTTCCTTATTGTAAGCGATGCAGGTGAGGTGCGGGTCCATGATCGGCTTCATCTGCTGGAAGGTGGGGTAAATATCGTCACCCGTCAATGGCTTAAAGTAAGGCCAGTGGTTAAAGGCGGCGTTATACGCCTCGGCGAAGTCCTCCGCTCCCTGGCGCAGGTTGTTCGCCTGTATTTGCTCGGTATACAGGCCGTACCGCTCCCGCACCCGGGCCGCCAGCTTGCCCAGGCGGTCGCCGGGAAATTCCGACACCACGCCCCGCATGGTCAGGCACTGCTCGTGCGGCTGGTAGCCGTGGCTTTCGAAGAATTGCTCGTAGTAAGGTGGATTGTACGTCTCCTGGTAGATCGGGCGGTACCAGCCCCGCACCAGCAGGCCCCAGAATTTATCGCGCTCTCCGAAATTGATGGGGCCGTCGACGGCGTGCATCCCTTGTTCCCGCAACCACTCCTCGGCGGCGGTGAAGAGTAATTCGGCCACCGCAGCATCATCGATACTCTCGAAAAAACCGATACCGCCGACCGGCAGACTCAGCTGCTTGTTACGTTCGGTATCCACGAAAGCGGCAATTCGGCCCACCGGGCGCCGGTCATCGAAGACCACCCACCGCCGCAGATTGCTTCCGTTGTAGGCGGCATTCTGGCTACTGAGGATCCCTTCTATGTCGCTGCGCAACGGATAAACGTACTGGGAGTTGCCGGCGTATACCGTGTCCAGCACGGCGTGCCACGCGGGCCAGTCCTTATTTTCCTCGATCCGGTAAGCCATGCGGCAAAGGTAGCAACTACCGCTGCACGCCCTGCAGGATGATGTCGTCTATCGGTTCGGACCCCTCCTGGTGCAGTACCGATATATCCCCGGTCGTCTCCATGACGACGGCCATGACCTGATCCAGACGTAGCACGTTGGCCTCCCGCAATTTCGCAATCAGATCGGATTCGCTTACGTTCGTTTTCTTCAGATTATCGTACAGAATGGTAGAACCATCCATCAACAATACCGGATCGTTTTCCGCCACGTCTTCAAAGGCATCGCTGCTCAGTTTTAGGCTGGTATATAT
>JBASAV010000606.1:0-6324 GCA_049650785.1 Lewinella sp.
CTGGCCAGCAATGCCCAGACAAACGACATGGCGCGCCTGAAGGCGGATCAGCTAGACCTAGTCCGCGACAACCGATATTTCGCCCGCATCGTCGAGGAGGAGCCCCAGGGCTTTATTTTTGAGAATAAAATTGACACTACGTCCGTCTACGGCTTTCGGTACATCATCTACCGTGGAGATCGGGAAATTGTCTTTCAGAACAGTTTCGATGGCGTGTTCAATTTAGCGGAGGTGGAGAACATGTACCAAAGCGTCAAACCCCAGGAAGCCAACTAGATGAATTTATCGATACTCTTGCGGGGCATGGCCATGGGCGTTGCCGAAGCCATCCCCGGCGTCAGCGGTGGAACCATAGCCTTCATCACCGGCATCTACGAGCGACTGCTCGCGGCTATCGGGGGACTATTGAGCACGAAAGTGATCAACGCGTACCGCCAGGGTGGCTTTTCGCAGGCCTGGCGGGAAGCCGGCGGCGCCTTTCTGCTGAATCTGGCCGGAGGAATGGTGGTGGGACTCGGGCTAGCCGTGGTCGCCATCACTTCGCTCCTGGAAAATTACCCCCCGGTCGTCTGGGCGTTCTTCTTTGGACTCATCGTAAGTTCGGCTATCTACGTTGGCCGCCAAATCTCGGAGTGGAATATCTGGACGGGTCTATTCCTCGTCGTCGGGGCAATCATCGCCTATGTATTGACCACCATCAATCCACTGGCGGGAAGCTCCTCCCCCCTCCTGGTCTTTTTTTCGGGTATGGTCGCCATCTCCGCACTCATTCTGCCGGGTATATCGGGTAGCTTCATTCTCGTGCTTTTGGGCATGTACACGGTAGTATTCGGCGCACTCCGCGGGGTGGTGGAGGGTCAGGAGGGATCACTGTTGATCATCGGCTGCTTTGCTCTGGGATGTCTGATCGGCCTGGCCGCCTTTGCGCGTTTGCTTACCTGGACATTCAAGACCTATCCGAATCGCACCTTCGCGATCCTCACCGGATTTATGCTGGGCTCCCTGAATAAGCTTTGGCCCTGGCGCAATGCCCTGACCACACGCACGGACAGTAGCGGAGAAGAGGTAGCTATACTGGAGGAAAACGTGTTACCCGCAGCGTATACCGGCCTGGATCAAATACCCGACAATCCCTACGTCTTGGCCACGCTGGCTGCTCTCCTCTGCGGTTTGGCCATTGTCTTTTTGCTGGAGGCCACGGCCGTCAACCAGAAGGAAGAACTCCATATCGCAGACGAAGAACTGCTCGACGAAGAAGACCGCTAATATGCCTACCTATGCTTTGCTGGGTTACCCGCTCACCCATTCCTTCAGTCAGCGCTACTTCACGGATAAATTTGCGCGCATGGGGCTGTCCGACACCCACCGGTACATCAATCTGGAACTGCCCACGGTAGCGGCTTTTCCGGGCCGACGGGCGGTAATCCCGGATCTACGCGGGTGCAACGTGACCATTCCGCACAAGCAAGCCGTGCTGGACCTGTTAGACGAGGTGGATCCGGTAGCCGCGCGCATCGGCGCCGTCAATACGATCCGAATTTCGGATAGTAAAACAACGGGATTTAATACTGACTACCTGGGCTTTCGGGATGACCTGCTCGCGCAATTGAAAGCTCAGGACCGGCCAACGGACTTGGTGGGCTCCACCGCGCTCATTCTCGGTACGGGTGGTGCTTCCCTGGCCGTTCGGGAAGCCCTGCAAGACCTCGGGATTACCCCCCAGTGGGTCAGCCGGTCGGCGGGTCCGGAAAAGATCACCTACGCCGATATCGATGCCAGGGTGCTGGCGAACTGCACATTGATCATCAACACGACTCCGCTCGGCACCTTCCCAAACGTGGAGCAGGCACCTCCCCTACCCTACCATCTTTTACGTGCCGACCATTTTTGCTACGATTTAGTCTACAACCCTTCCGAAACCCGTTTCATGCAGCTGGCCCGGTCGCAAGGGGCGGGAGCCGCTAACGGCCTGGGCATGCTCCACCTGCAGGCGGAAGCGTCCTGGAAAATATGGAACGAGGAATAATTCCGATATTCCCCGGTCACCTAATCTTCGATCGTGCGCCTACTCTTACTAAGTTTACTGTTTCTACCCGGGATGTCTCTGATGACTCAGGACCTGGAAGTATTTGAGCTGTTTACCGATCAGGCTGTTCTCCAGCGCAACGTCGCCCATCCGATCTGGGGCTGGGCTCGCCCCCGACGCACGGTACGCATCACCCTCGGAGAAAGTACCGTCCAGGCTAAAACCGACCGGGACGGACGGTGGTCCGCTACCCTACCCCCTACGGATGCGGGCGGTCCCCACGAGCTTACCCTCACCGATGGGCGAACCACCCTTTCGCTGTCCGATATTTACTTCGGAGATGTCTACCTGCTATCCGGTCAGTCCAATATGGAGTGGCGGCTCAAGCAATCTGACCCCGACAGTATCCGTGCCGGAGATATCGCCGATCCGTTGATCCGGCAGATTTTGGTGTCGAAGACCGCCGAAGGTGAGCCACAGGAGCACCTCAAGTTGGACGAAGTCTGGAAAGCCGGAACGAAGCAGGAGATCGCCGACTTCAGCGCCGTAGGTGCTTACTTCGCCCACTATTTACGGGAAGCCGGCATAGATATTCCGATCGGCCTAGTGCACTCCAGTTGGGGCGGAAGCCGCATTGAACCCTGGATCCCGGCCACATGGCAAGGTGACGGCGCCAGCGTGTCGGCTGATGAAATAAAAAAGGAAATAGCAGGGCGGCAAGCGCAGGTGAAAACCTTCTACCAATCCGAATTCGCGGGTGATCTCCCTCCTGCATCGGAAGCCGGACCGAACCAGGAGTACCTGTCCACCACCGATGAGGATGGATGGAGCACAATGGAGCTGCCGACTCTTTGGGAGGGAAAAGGCTATCCGGATGTGGATGGTGTATTCTACTACCGCCGCGCATTTACCCTGAGCGACGACCAGCTCCAGGGTACCGCCACGCTTCACCTGGGGCCCATCGACGATAACGATCTTACCTACGTGAACGGCACGGAAATCGGCACCACCAACAACTACGCAGAACCCCGTCATTATTCCATTCCCGCGGGCGTCCTGCGTGCTGGCGAAAACATCGTAACGGTTCGTGTGGAGGACACCGGCGGCGGCGGCGGCTTACACGGAGCTGCCGACAGCCTTTATCTACGGACGAATACCGGCACCATATCGCTGGCGGGTACGTGGGACTACCGCATCGGAGCCTTCCGAATCAACAGCAATAGCAATGCCAACCAGACCCCAACCCTGCTCTACAACGCCATGATCGCCCCCCTGGACAACTGGCCGCTATCCGGAGTGCTCTGGTATCAGGGCGAGTCGAACGCCTCCGGGCAGGATGCACCCGCTTATGCCGGCCAAATGGAAGACTTGGTCGGCAGTTGGCGGGAGCAATTCGACAACGACAATTTACCCTTCTACTGGGTCCAACTGGCTAACTACCTCCCGGCACCTACCCAACCCGACGCGCCGGGGTGGGCGCTGCTGCGGGATCAGCAAACCGCGGCTTTGTCCATACCCAACACCGGCCAGGCCATCACCACCGACATCGGCGAGGCGGGCGACATACACCCCCGGAATAAATGGGAGGTAGGCCGACGACTATCCTTGCACGCCAGAAGGAACATCTACCAGCAATCCGTGCAGGCGAGCAGCCCGATAGCCCGCGAAATGCGGGTGACGGAGGGCATCGCGGAGATCACCTTCGAGGAAGTCGGCGATGGACTAATGTTGAATATGGAGGGAGACAACCGGTATCCAATCATCCGCTCCCTGACCGTCCGCGACGGGCAAGATAAATGGCACTGGGCCGTTGGTGTACTGTCGGCGGACGCAAAAAGCATCCGCGTGATCAACCCTGCCGGTACCGGAATCACCGCCGTGCGCTACGCCTGGTTCAACAATCCAGACGATGCCAACTTGTTCTCCCAAGGCGGCCTGCCCGTTACTCCGTTCGAACTAATGGCCGATTGAGGCCTGATCATTGTCGTAGATTGCCACCTTGAAACTAGGCACCTCATACCGGAGTATTTGGAAAGTCAGCATTCCCATCATCATCGGCAGTGCGGCGCAGAATGTGGTCGCCATGACGGATTCGGTCTTTCTCTACTACCGTAGCGAGGACGACTTCGCGGCGATCGGTTTCGTGGCGGCCTTCTACATTATCGTGGCGGCTATCGGTTTCGGCTTCAGTCGGGGAGGACAGATCCTCATTGCCCACTGTGTGGGGAAAGGCAACCGGGAAGCCGTCGGACGAGCCTTCTACAGCACGATCTACTTCGAACTGGTGCTGGCCGGTGCCCTGTTCCTTTTCATGACCTACGGCGCCTACTGGCTCTTCGCACTGTTTGTCGACACGGATGTCATTTTCTACAAATCACTGGAATATTTGGAGACCCGAAAGTGGGGCGTTTTCGCCAGTTATATCGGCGTGGCATGCATTGCGCTGTATACGGGAATAGCCCGACCGGTATTCATTATCGTCGACACGGTGATCCTGGCGGCCACCAATATCTTCCTCGACCGGGCCCTGATCTTCGGGATGTACGGCTTCCCGGAAATGGGTATTGCCGGCGCGGGGCTGGCCAGTACGATTTCCGAGTACGTGGCACTCTTTGTCTTTGTCATCTACATGATCTTCGACCGGAAGAATCGCAAATACTACATTGGCAAACTGCCCCGGTGGGATCGCAAACAGATCAGGGAGATCGTAGGCCTTTCCGTCCCCATCGTGGCGATGTCGGCGGTAGGTCTCGGGAGTTCCTTCTTCTTCTTCGGGCTGGTAGAAAACTACGGCGAGCGGCAGTTGGCCGTAACCAATATCGTACGTATCGCCTACCTGATCCTGAGTATACCCGCGTGGGGCTTCTGCACCGGCATCAATACGCTGGTAAGTTACTTTGTAGGAAAGGGACAACCGCACAACGTCAAGGTCGTCCTGTGGAAGACAGCGTATATGTGTCTGGGCGTGACGCTACTGATGGGCCTGCCGTTGGTAATCGGCCCCCGGACCGTCCTTTATCCTATTCTAGGCGATGAACGAGCTTATCTGGTGGAAATGGCTTACCCCATCTTTTGGGTACTCCTCGGCATCCTGACGACCTTTAGCTTCGGCAGCATCTTCTTCAACGGGCTGATCGGAGCGGGCGAAACCAAGAAGGCACTGATCTATCAGAGCTTCTGTGCCATACTCTACATGGTCCTGATCTTCTTCGTGGTACGCAGCGGACGGGGCAATCTGACCATTGCCTGGTGCATGGAAATCGTGTACTGGATAGTGATGTTCGCGCTGAGTTACCGGTACTTCACCCGGCCCCAGTGGGACATGTACCCGGAACATTTAGCTTCCGGAAAGTCGACTTAACTGGCCTCCAGAGCAGCGGCACCGCCAACGATCTCGAGGATTTCATTGGTGATGGCTTCCTGGCGCGCCTTGTTGTAGCTGATGCGCAGGTCGCGCAGCAATTCCTGGGCATTCTCCGTTGCCTTGTCCATGGCGGTCATACGGGCACCGTGCTCGCTGGCGTGGGTATCGAGCAGAGCCGCCTGAAATTTGGTTTCCAGGATACTGGGCACCAGGTAGGCCAAAAGCTCCTCCTTGCCGGGTTCGAAAATGTAATCGGCGCGGTAACGACTGTTATTGTTGTTGTCCGCATCGGTATCTTCTTCGCTGACGATCTCTTCTACCGGTAGGAACTGTTCGCTGATGGCCGTCTGCACCGCGGCGTTGCGGAAACGGGCGTAGGCGAGGTATACCCGATCGTAACGCTCGACTTTGAACCGGCTCATGATCAGCTGGGGTACTTCCTTGGTGGCATCAAAGCTAAGATCGTCGAACAGATTCTGGAAGTCCGTGACCACCTTGACATTCTCCTTCTTGCCATAGTGCTTACGGAAATATTCCGCACCCTTCCGGCCTATACAGATGATGTCCAAAGGGCCACTCAAGCTGCCCATCTCCTTGATCGACGCTTCGGCCGCCTTAATGATGTTGGAATTAAACGCTCCGGCCAATCCTCGGTTAGAGGTGACTACTACGACACACGCACCGGTTACGGGACGTACCTTGTTGAAAACCGTATCGGCATCCCCCTCCAGGTTGGTCAGGATGTTGCGCAGCATCTCATCGAGCTTGTCCGCGTAGGGCCGCAGCTCGGTGATGGCCTGCTGAGCCCGCCGCAGCTTGGCTGCGGAAACCATTTTCATCGCACTGGTGATCTGCTGGGTATTCTTTACCCCGCGGATGCGTTCGCGTACTTCTTTTAGGTTTGCCATGGGGGGATCGGGTTGCTGCTAGCGGG
>JBASAV010000607.1:0-5333 GCA_049650785.1 Lewinella sp.
GTTTCTATGTTGGACCAGTCCTGGCTCCCCAGGCTAAGCCCGCCACGCACGCCCCAGAGGTAACCGCCCCAGTCTTCCCCGTATACACCCTCTTCATCGATGAATTGGGCGGATAGGGTAAGCGGAAGAAACGTGAGCAGGAAAAGGAGGCGGCGGTACATGACCACAAATTAGCGGATACGCAACTGCTGACCAACCGATATCGTGTTTCCCGACAGCGAATTCAGTCGGCGGATGTCCTCAATGCTCACTCCGTAGCGCCTGCTGATGGCGTAGAGCGTCTCCCCGGAGGTGACCGCATGGTACACCGCTGCCGGCTGATTAGGACTGGTGGGGGGTATCGTTGTGGGTGGGATGATGACCGGTTGCTCCGGTTCAACCGTAGGCTGGGGATCTGGCTCCGGGATAGGCGTATTGGGAGAAACCGGCGCGCCCATGTCCAGAAAACCATCGTCGTCGGTGGTCGCCGGTTCCACCGTTCGACCCGGCGTGGATGGGGCCATCGGGTCTGGTCCGGTACCCGCCTGCGCCAGGCGGGGCGAGTTGCGCACTTTCCAGCCACGAAGCTTGATCTGCTCGCCGGCGGCGGGCCGGGCCTGTTCGCCCAGGCGGTTCCGGCGGGCGAGATTACTTACACGGATACCGTAACGCTGGGCAATGTCGTACAGGTCTTCCCCCGCCGCTACCGTATGGTAGCGGTCGCCGCCGCGGTAAGACCGGCGCTTCTTTTGGAGGAAGATGCGTTCGTTGGCCGGAACGGTCTGATTTTCCGATACCAGCTGCTCGTTGTAGTCGAGCAGGCGGCGCACGCTTACGTCCACCTGCTGGGCGACCGATTGAAGATTCACCGGCGCCCCGCTGACGTAATAGTTGACATCATTAGTATTCAGGATGCCCGTAATGGCGTCCTCCACGGAAACCTCAACGTCTATCGGATCTATCTGGCCCGGCACGTCGTACTGGTCCAGTTGGTGCCGTTCGATGAGCGTGATGAGTAGCTCCGGGTAGCGTGGATTGGTAGCGTAGCCTGCCTTCCGTAGGCCCTTAGCCCAACTCTTATAGTCGGTTGGTTCCAGGCGGAACAGGAAACCGTAACGGAAGGCCTTATTCGGATCCCGGAGAAATTCGGAGTGGGCGACGTAGCTGGCATCCGCATTGTGGTAGCGCCGGAAACAGCTTTTCGTGAGGCGGCCGCGATCGTCATAATCATCGTCCTCCCGGTAGACGGCATCACCTTTCCAGCTGCTCCCGCATTTGATGCCGAAGTGATTCTTGGCCGTACGGGCCAGGTAGCTCTTACCCGAATTGCTCTCCAGTATCCCCTGAGCCAGTTTTATACTGGCCGGTACGCCGGAGCGTTCCATTTCCTCCATGGCGATACGCTTGAAGCGTTCGATATAGGCTTCTTGCTCGCTGTTTTCTTCCGCCGTCCAGATGAACGTGGGGTTAGCGGAAAGGGTGGAAAAGAGTATCAGACAGAATACGGCACTAACGAATTTCATAACGGTATATATCAGGTAGTTAGACGGACGTTACCTCGCTAACGGCAAAATTCCGAAGCTTCTTGGGATAGTGGCACAAAATTTAGCTTTTTTTTAGACTTCTGTTCTAATCCGGCTATTTCGGTAGGGTCGGGCCGTTGTCATACCTTCGCCGCATGTCCATCCAAGTACATTCCGAGATCGATCGCCTGCGACGCGTGATCATTCATCGGCCCGACGCCGGTACCTCCACCATCACGCCCCGCCGGGCCGAAGAACTGCTCTTCGACGACATTGTCTACGTACCCCGCCTGCAGGAGGAGCATGACGTCTTTACCGATCTGCTACGGGCTTTCCTCGGACCCGATGGGGTGCTGGAGATCGGTACGCTACTCGCGGAAGCCATCAAGGCGGCGCCGGAGGTGACCGATGAGTCGCTGGAGCTCATTGTGCAATGGGAAGAATTGCCACAGCAGTACGTCGAAAAGCTACGGCGGCTCACGCCCGTGCAGTTGGCCGACGTTCTGATTACGGGTTACGAACCCGATGAAGACCGCGTCCTCTTTGATCCCATTCCCAACTTCATTTTCACCCGTGATATAGCCGTCACCATCAACGATCACATTCTGGTAACCAAGGCGGCCAAACAGGCCCGCAGCCGGGAGAACTTCCTGACGCGGATGGTTATCGTCGGCCACCCCATGTTTGCCGAGCTCTGGAACAGTGGTCGCGTAATTAATCTGAATGACGTCGATAGGTACCCTCCCAGCCGGCAGGGGGGGAAGGTATATATGGAAGGAGGGGACGTCATGTTGCTAAACCGCGACTACCTCCTCATCGGTGACAGTGAGCGATCGACCACCTACAGCATACGGCAGGTGGCTGATGACCTGTTTGAACGAGGGGTCGTCAAGAACGTGGTGCGCGTGAGTGTACCCTCAGAGCGAAGTTTCATGCACCTCGATACGATATTTACGCAGATAGACGACCACGATTACGTGTGCTTCGAACCCATCATACTGGAGGGTGGGCGGCAGGCCGGGGTAGAGGTATGGCGGCATACCGGCGAAAGCCTTCACTACACCAGTCTTCAGGAATGTATCATAGCGGAGATCGACTCGGAAGCCAACTTCATTTCGGCGGGCAACGGTCGCAGCCCCTTCCAAGAGCGCGAGCAATGGACCGACGGCTGTAATCTAGTGGCACTGGCCCCGGGCGTTGCGCTCACGTACGACCGAAATCCGGTAACGGCCGAAGCGCTGCAAGAAAACGGGTACACAATCGTGTCGGCCCAGGAAGTAATCGACCGGGCAAAGGGTGGGGATTTCGATCTGCATTCCCTCCGCAAAACTATAATTACCCTACCGAGTGCCGAGCTTAGCCGCGGCCGTGGAGGTAGCCACTGTATGACCTGCCCGGTGGAACGGGGGTAGATAAGTTGCAACGAGCAATTTGATGGCCTCCAGGAATTCAAGGCTCAGCTACGGATCGACAAAACAACTTGGCTGTCTGGACTCTTTCGGTACAAATGCATTGCATGTACCGATTAGTTTTTTTCCTCCTCCTTTCGACCACGGTCCGTGCTCAGGTAGATACCCTGTACACGCTGCCGGATGCCACCGTTACCGCCTTTCGCGATGAGGTAGCCGGCTACCGGGTCGGGGCCAGTGTGAGCACCCTGTCCGAAGAAGAACTGCAGCTTATTCCCACCGCTGATCTGCTGCCCGCCATGAATCGGCTGCCAGGAGTCCGCTTCGAGCAACGGGCGCCGGGTAGCTACCGAATCAGCGTTCGGGGTAGTACGCTGCGGAGCCCGTTTGGTGTACGGAATATTAAGATTTACTGGAACGGTATCCCCTTTACGGAACCCGGCGGCGATACGCCGCTAAACTTCCTCGATGTCAAAAACATTGATCGCGTCGAACTCATCCGGGGTCCCGCCGGCAGTCTTTACGGCGCCGGGACCGCAGGGACGCTACTGCTCTCCACCGACACGCTCCCGGACAACGGGAAGGTGGACCTCTCGGGCGGATCTTACGGTTTTTTTCGCGCCGGAGCGCAGGCACAGTGGGGTTCCGGAGGCCGGTCCGCCAATCCAACCGAGTCCCATTATCAATTACGGGTAGCCCACCAGCAAACGGACGGATACCGGGAGCAGAGTGCCCTGCGGCGACAGACCGCTCAATTCTCTACCCGCTGGGGAACGGGAAAGAACCGTAGCCTCGAGCTGCATGCGCTGTACACCAAACTGTTCTATGAGTTGCCCGGTGGGCTGAATGCGGAACAGTACGCCACCGACCGTCGGCAGGCACGACCCGGAAGTGAGGAAACGAATGCCAGTATCAACTACGACAACCTACTGCTTGGACTCACCCACAACTGGACTAGCGGCCGCTGGCAGAATGTCACCACCTTATATGGGACCGGGTTCTACTTCGATCACCCCTTCAACTTCGATTACAAAAGAGAAACCAACCTGGGTACCGGTGGCCGGACAGCCTTCGATTATACCTTGCCGCTGGCGGGGTCTGTACTGAAGATCAGTGCCGGCGCAGAAACGCAGGTCCAAATGCGCATGGCGAATAATTTTGGCAACGAAACCGGTGTCCCCACGCAGTTAAACTTTAGCGATGAGATACTTAGTACTCAATATGTGCTTTTCACCCAGGCGACGTACGATCTAGGAGCCTGGCGCTTAGCGGCGGGGCTTAGTTTCAGCGATTTGAGTTACCGCGTCGACCGAACTTATGACGCCGCCGGCGAACCGGCCATCATCGAGAGTAGCATCTCACCGGTCGGTGCCCCCCGGATCTCCGTGCTGCGCGACTTCGGTGGATACAGTTTGTACGCTACGTTGAGCAGCGGTTTCAGTCCACCCACTCTGGATGAATACCGTACCAACGAAGGCAGCATCAACACCACGCTGCAGCCCGAGCGGGGAACGAATTACGAGCTCGGTGCGAAAGGAAATTTACGGGGTCTTCAGTACGAACTGGCACTCTTCTACCTCCGCCTCAACAATGCCATCAGTACGTACTCCGACGAGCGGGGTACCCAACTGTTCCGCAATGCCGGCACCACCGATCAGCGTGGACTGGAACTGGCGCTTACTTACCGGCCTGCCCAATGGCTCGATCTATATGGCAGCTATACTTACCACGACTTCGCCTACGCATCCTACGAACGGGCGGGCGACGATTACTCGGGTAACCGCCTGCCGGGCACGGCACCGCACGTAATCAATCTGGAAGCTACGGTGACCCTGCCCGGCGGATTCTACACCGTCCTCACTGAGAACTACACCGATGCCATCCCGCTCAACGACGGGAATTCGGTCTACGGCGAGGCGTACCATTTGCTACGTGCACGTTTGGGGTGGCGGGGCAACTTAGCCGGCACCCGGCTGGATGTCTACCTGGGGGGCAGCAACCTACTGGACGAAACGATGAGCTTCGGCAATGATCTCAACCCGCAATTCGGTGGCCGGTATTACCAGCCGGCACCCGGGCGGAATTGGTTCGTAGGCGCGCGGGCTAGTCTATAACCCCCCCCCCGTCGCACCTAAACATCGGATGTGGCAGGTCTGCCTTTTTGTCAGACATCGGATGTGGCAGACCAAAATTTAACGTAACTCTCACCCCATGCGAGTAGGGAGCCCGTCATTGTGATCTCATCAAAATCTATTCAATGACGCCTAATACCTCTCAACTCCAGGCCGAGATTCTTCCTCATGTATTTCACTTGTACAATCGTGCGAACGATCGTCAGACCCTGTTTGGTGAGCACCGCAACTATCTATACTTCATCAATAAGGTGAAGACCAATTTTACGGAGACCGCCGACATTCTAGGC
>JBASAV010000608.1:0-8603 GCA_049650785.1 Lewinella sp.
GAACGTACAGGATGAACCCACCATCTTCAGTTTCGTTACGCACGGCATATACATAGACTCGCTTCCCGACACCCTTCACCGCGACCAGGTCGTAAACTTTTCGGTTTCGGATCGCGGGCTAACCGAGCGGGAAAGCCTGGTGATCTTCTTCGAACCCGGTGATCGCAGCACGCCCCGAAGGATACTGGTGTCGGGGCCGACCAGCACCGGGGTGGTTTCGCTGCCGACGCAGGCCATTGATGATATTGCGCCCGGTGATTACGAGGTGTACTTCGTCAAGCAACGGCTATTCAAAGATCAGATCGGTACGACCAAAGCCAGTATCCAAACCGAGTACTTTACCGAATCCAAAGACGTCGTTGTCCAATAATCCAGATAATCAATAATTTATGAATGTTTTACTGTTGGGCGCCGGAGCGCGGGAACATGCGCTTGCCTGGAGACTGGAAAAAAGTCCCCTCTGCAAAGAGCTCTTTATCGCACCGGGTAACGCCGGTACGCGTGAACACGGAACCAACGTAGCCGTCGATCCCAATGACTTTGAGGCGGTCAAGAAACTCGTGGTGGAGCAGAACGTGAGAATGGTGATTTGCGGACCCGAAGAACCACTGGTGCGGGGCCTACGTGATTTCTTCAGCGACGACGACGAGCTGCGATCTATATACTTCATCGGTCCCAGCCGCGAGGCCGCACGCCTCGAGGGAAGCAAGTCGTACGCCAAGGCCTTTATGGAAGAGTACGGGATTCCGACGGCGTCCTACCGCCGTTTTACCGTGGATCAGAAGGACGAGGCCGTTGATTACGTCAGCAACTTGCCTACTCCAATCGTACTGAAGGCGGACGGTCTGGCAGCCGGGAAAGGGGTGCTGATCGTGGACGATGTAAAGGAGGCGCAGCAGGAGGCCCGCGCTATTTTGGAAGGAAAATTCGGCGAGTCGGGATCCAAAATCGTCGTGGAAGAATTTCTCGACGGAATCGAGTTCTCCGTATTCGTGCTAACGGACGGAACGAGCTACCGGATCCTGCCTACCGCCAAGGATTACAAACGTATCGGGGAAGGGGATACCGGACCGAACACCGGTGGAATGGGTAGCGTGAGCCACCCGCCATTTGTGGATGCCGACCTGATGCGGAAGGTTGAGCAGCAAATTATACAACCTACCCTGAAGGGGATTGAGGCCCGCAAACTGGATTACCGCGGATTTATCTTCTTCGGTCTTATTATAGTGGATGGCGAGCCGAAGCTCATCGAGTACAATTGCCGGATGGGAGATCCGGAAACCCAGTCCGTCATGCTTCGCCTCAACAACGACCTGATGCAGCTGATGCTGGAGACGGCGGAGGGGGAACTGGGTGCGGCAGTGGTCAAGATCGACGACCGGCAGGCGGCAACCGTGGTCCTGGTAAGCGGCGGATACCCGGGAAACTATGAAAAGGGAAAAGTCATCACCGGCCTAGACCAAGTGCGCGGTAGCCAGGTATTTCACGGGGGGACGTTAGTAGCAGATGATGGGGGCATCGTCACCAACGGTGGCCGGGTCTTATCCATCACCAGCTACGGAGAAACTTATGAAGAAGCCTTGAAAACCTCCTACGAAAACGCCAAAGTGATTGCCTTCGACGGAATGAACTACCGTTCCGATATTGGATTCGATTTGTAAGCCTATGCCCGTTATTCTTTTTGATTCCGAGGCCCGGAATCGCCTCTTACCCCTGACGTACGCCCGGCCCGTAGGCGAGCTCCGGTTGGGGCTACTGACAGTAGCCGAAAAGTGGGGCCGCCATCTCGCCTCACCGGCCAGTTGCCTACCGGAATCTTACCTACGCGACCTGTTCCCAACCGAGGTGGGAGAGGATAATTGGTTTATCGAGGGCAGTCTGGTCCCCAACGTCGAACTATTGTCCTGGGTTACGTCCATACCCCTTAATTCAGCGTGGCGGTACGAAGGTATGTTACTGGTTGCCCGACTGGACCGAACCCACGCACAAGCCTTCGGGGAGCATTCAAACCTGGATGGTGTTCCGGTTGGAGATGCACCACATCTCCCGTACACTTTCTTGCGGCGTCCCGCAGACATCTTCCGGAGGAATGCAGAGGCCATCGTGGCGGATTTTGATCTGGTAACCGCCGGGCAGAGCTCGCAGCCGCTCTCCGCTACGAATACCCTGATCGGCTCGACGGATAGCCTATTCGTTGCGGAGGAAGTGAAGCTGGAGGCCTGTATCCTGAACGTTGAGGACGGTCCGATATACGTGGGGCGGGGAGCCACCATCCTGGAGGGATGCATGTTGCGCGGGCCGCTGGTCGTCGCGGAAGGAGCCATTGTCAAAATGGGGGCCAAGATCTACGGGGGTACCACGATCGGTCCAAACTGCAAGGTGGGTGGCGAGATCAGTAACGTGGTCTTTCAGGCTAATAGTAACAAGGGTCACGATGGCTACCTGGGAAATGCCGTAGTTGGCGAATGGTGCAACATCGGTGCCGATACGAACGCCAGCAACCTGAAAAATGACTACGGGAATGTGAAGGTGTGGTCGTACGATGAGGAAAGAATGATCGATAGTGAATTGCAGTTTCATGGCCTGATCATGGGAGACCACAGCAAGACGGGAATCAATACCATGCTGAACACCGGTACGGTGGTTGGCTTTTCCGCCAATGTTTTTGGCGCCGGCTTTCCGCCGACCTTTATACCGTCCTTCACCTGGGGGATTGGGGCGACGACCTACCGGCTGGACAAGGCGGCGGAGACGGCTAAACGCATGATGCTGCGTCGGGGGCAGGCGTTCACCGACCAGCACCTCACACTCTTTAAGAATATCTTCGAAAACAGCGGTGTCTACCGCGAGTCCGCCGGCGGCTGAGAAGCGATGCCTAGTTGCCGTTCGTTCCTGTTGCCGAGGTACAGAACGATCAGCAGGCTGATGGCACCGGCAATCACTAGTGTGCCAAACTGCGCATCCATTTCCGTATCGGGAACAAATTCTCCAGCGACGTAGGTATTGACTACCTGAAGGCCGTTAAAGAGGAAGTGAAGCACCAGGGGAATGAGTAGCGACCCGGTCCAGCGATAGCTGTATCCCAGCAACGCGCCCAGCAGCAACCGCGGAAAAAAGCCCGCGAACTCCAGATGTATGGCGGAGAATATGGCGGCGGCCGCCCAGATCGCGGCTGTTTCGCTCATTATCCGGCGTAGGAGTTGACCCTGCAATAGACCGCGGAACATGAGCTCCTCAGCGACCGCCGGTATCACGGCTACCGTGAGCAGGGCTACGACCAGCTCCATCTCACTCTCTATGCGCAGCACACTGGCCAGGACCGCATTGCTCTGTTCCTCTGATTGAACCATCCATTCGGGCAGGTCCAATTGAAGGTTGAGGTAGGCGGCTAGCGCCACCAGGGGGATGCCGAAGAGGAAGATCAGAATGGAATTACCGATCAGGGAAGGGTGCCGGGGACGAACCAAGCCGGCGGCGGCCGTCCATTTGGGCCCAAAGCTTAGCCAGAGGGCCAGTATGGCGGGGATACCCCAGGTGCCCAGGTTGTTGATGAGCAGGATCAGGCGGAGCTCCATCCGATCGTCTGGCGAGGCCATGGGCCCCTCGGCCCCGCTCAGGTCAAGCCCGAAATATCGGGTGAGCAGACCCATACTAACACTGGTCAGGAGCACCATGCCGACGAGACAGAGGATGGTATGTAGCAGGAGGGTAAGCCCCCTGGGATTCTCCGGCATTTCCTTACGATCCAACATTGGGTATATAACCGGTCAGGCGGCATAAGTTTGCGTTCTACCTTTGTGGCGTGCAGCTTTCCGTCGTCATCGTCAGCTATAATGTCCGTCACTTTCTCGAGCAGTGCCTGCTGAGCGTGGCGCGTGCGGTAGATGACATGGACGCGGAGGTGTGGGTGGTCGATAATAATTCGGCCGACGGTTCTGTCGAAATGGTGGGCCAACGATTCCCCTGGGTGCGGGTGATCGCCAACAAGGACAACCCCGGATTCTCGGTGGCCAACAACCAGGCGCTGCGCCAGTGCCGGGGGAAATACCACCTGCTGCTCAATCCGGATACCGTCGTGCAGGAAGATACATTCCAACGCTGTTTCGACTTCGCGGAATCCCACCCCGATCTGGGAGGGCTGGGGATTCGGATGTTAGACGGTAGCGGACGCTTTCTGCCGGAAAGTAAGCGCGGCCTGCCCACGCCCTGGGTGGCCTTCACCAAAGCTTTCGGATTATCCAGATTATTCCCGGCTTCCCCCCGCTTTAACGAGTATCATCTGGGATATCTTCCGGAGGGGGAGATTCACCAGGTAGCCGTGTTGGCGGGTGCCTACATGTGGCTGCGCGCTTCCGCCCTCGAAAAGGTAGGTTTGCTCGATGAGGCATTCTTTATGTACGGGGAAGACATAGACTTGTCGTACCGGATCACCGAAGGTGGTTATAGGAACTATTATTACCCGCATACGAGTATTCTGCACTACAAAGGAGAGAGTACTAAGCGGGGAAGCCTGAATTATGTCCGGGTCTTTTACCAGGCCATGGTCATCTTCGCCAGGAAACACTTCGCCGGCTCCCGCGCCAGAATGCTGGTCTGGATGATGCAACTGGCCATTTACGTCCGGGCCATCGCTACCGTGATTGGTAACCTGTGGGACAGGTTACGGTTTCCTATACTGGACGCTGTCGGAATTTACCTTGGCCTGGTGACGCTTAAGCGACTATGGGCCGCTTACCACTTTGGCGATCCCAATTATTTCTCCGAGTACATCAACTGGGTTCATTTTCCGGGATATACCCTGCTCTGGACGGTCAGTATTTTCCTGGGCGGTGGGTACGACCGTCCCTATGACTATGGCCGCCTGCTTCGGAGTCTGGCCGTCGGCACGCTGTTGTTGCTCTCCGTGTACGGGTTGCTTCCGGAAGAACTACGTCCCAGCCGGGCCCTCTTGGTGTTAGGCGCTTCCTGGGCCGTGGTATATACTTTACTCCTGCGCGCCGCCGCCCAATTGCTTAGCCGCCAGCAGATAGGGGGCCGGGAAGCCGCCAGGCTCATTATCGTGGGAGGAACCGCGGAAACCGAACGCACGCTGAGTTTACTGCAGCGAGTAGGGGCAAAAGCCCAATTCATCGGACGGGTGCGCCCGGCGACCGTAGCGCCAGCGTCCGTTGGTGAAGATGACATCGGGACGACGGATCGGCTGACGGCCCTGGCGCGGCTGTATCGGGTGGAAGAGATCATTTTTTGCTCGGCTGATCTGGACCTCGGCAATATTCAGCGCTGGATGAGTGAACTCGGTCCCGATCTCCAGTACCGTATTCTGCCGGAAAAGAGTAGTAGTATTATTGGTAGCCACCGTTCGGATAAACGGGGTACGCTGTATACGATTGACGTCAACCTACGTATAGACGATCCGATCTACCGTCGGGGTAAGTGGTTATTCGACCGGCTGCTAGCCCTCGTTCTCATCATCACGCTGCCGGTTACTATCTGGCCCGTTAGGAGTAAATCCGGCTACATCAAGAATCTATTGAGTGTATTAATCGGCCGCCAAAGCTGGGTGGGCTACCATCCCGAAGATGTGGACCAGCGGCTGCTGCCCAAGATTCGACGGGGTGTACTTAGCCCGGGTTCGGGTACGGTGATCGAAGATGAGGCAACGCTGCACCACCTGAATCTGCTCTACGCACGGGATTACCGGATCGTGGACGACTGGCAACTGGTGATCCAACGATTCCCCCTATTGGGTCAACGATCCGCCGAAAACGATTAGCGTTTTCCGGAGGCGTCACTTTTGAAGCCGGCGAAGAACTCCGAAAGCGAATCGAATTCCCGGCGCCAGCTCAGCCCGGTGCCTACCTGAATACGCCGTCGACTTGAAATGTCGGGCTGCAAGCGTTGGTAAACCCGCAGTTTCAGCGAGCGACTATCGTTAAGCACGTATTCGAGTACTACATCATTGCCGATGAAGGTGCCCGTATTTCCGCCGCTTACTACCTGGTCATTCAGTACGTTGACGTCTCCGCTCAGGCTGAGCCGATTGTTGAAGTCTCTACGGAAGGAGAATTCCACTGTCTGACCGCGGGTGATCGCATTATCGGTGGGGATATTCGTATTCGCGTAGTTGCTATAGGCAATATCGAAGTCGAAGCCGGATATGAATGCCTCCTCGCCAAAGGCGTCCTCCAAGAGGTTGTTAAGCAGTAGGCTCAAATAGCTTGACAGCCATTCCGATACCGTATTGACGGCTACGTCGGCGACGTTGAAACTGAGGTCGGCGGGAAGAAATTGGCCAACCGCAATTAGTCCGAATACCTGCCGGTTCAGCTCACTCTGGTCGAGTAAGAGTTGGCGGCGCTTGTTGTTTGCATAGGTTTCCAGCGTGCCATCCAGACTGGGAAAGCCAATATCGAAATTGATGTCCGGCTGGGTCAGGATACCATCTAATTGGAGGGTCAGATCGATGTCGGTGGCTTGGCTTGCGGCGCGGGTGAGGTCCGACGCGCCCTGGTTCGATCCATCCAGAGGGAGATACTCCCGTATAAAATTGATTATGGGTGTCTTGAGGTTCTGGTAGTCGGCCTCGATGTCGATACGGGCCGCGAAAGGATCACCGGACCAGCTTACCGTACCACCGGGCCGCACGGAGAATTCTTTATTGACCACCTTGTAAAGCGTGAAGAGGTAATCTCCCTGGGTAAGTGTGATGGTGCCGTACATCTGCAGGGTGCCGTCACGCGGGATGCGGAGGCTCAGGTTACCGTTGCCGCTACCCTCCAGGATATCGCCTACTTCTTCGTCAAAAATGATTTGGCCTACGGCTTCGTCCAGGACCTCGATCTCCATTTCCAAGCTTACCCCGGTCGGGTCGGCAGCCGTCACTACCTGTTCCTCCTCCGTATACACGGTGCGGTCTACAAAGCGAACGTTATCGATGGGTCCCGCTCCGGATCCTTCCGAGACCGGAATAGCCAGGCGGGAATCCCGGCCGACGGTGGCACGTACGTAGATATCGGTTTGTCGGAAATTGCCGGTGAAATCGACCGTCCCGCTACCAATGGCCTGACCGTAGAAGTTGGGATTGTCTCCCGGAGCGAGATCAAGCGCCAAAAAGCGATCCGTACGCAAACGGGCATTGATACCCAGATTCTTCAGTCGATCGTGGGTGATGCCGCCGGTGAGGCGCGCCACGTTATCGTACCGATCCAGCAAGCGGGTACCCGCGAGGTCAAACAGATTGTTCGTGATGCGAACCCGGGATTCATTGAAATGGTAGCGGGTCTGAAGGTAGTCCAGCGTGAAGGCTCCGGCGGAGGCATCGATGTAGCACTGCACGTCCGCTTCGCCAGCGGGGCCGGAAACGTTCAACTGGGCATCGATCTTGCCTATAATATCCGATACGGATCCGCCCACCCAGTAACTGGCCACGTCGAGTGGGTAGCCCGTGACATTGACCGTGAGGTCCATATAGTTCTTTTCCTGATCAACCCGTGGGTTTTCGACCAGATCACCCAGGTTAAAGACGGCCTCGGCAATCAGCTGGGCGGTATCGCGGTTGAGGTTGAGGTAGGCATTCACCC
Source organism: Lewinella sp. (assembly GCA_049650785.1). Taxonomy (GTDB): domain Bacteria; phylum Bacteroidota; class Bacteroidia; order Chitinophagales; family Saprospiraceae; genus Neolewinella. Next base: position 7,581 of record JBASAV010000608.1, read on the forward strand.
GACCCTTCGGATTTGGAGCCCGCATGTCCACTCGGAGGTAGCCATAATCGTCCCCGTTAATGAGCATGGTATCACTCCGGATATCGGCCGTAATGCCCTGTAATAAGAAGACATTATCAACACCGACGTGCACATCCACGCGGCCACCGAAATCGAGGGGTTGATAGTTCCATACGGAATCGATCAGACCAAGCGCCATATTTTCCAGGTCCAGATCGATTCCCAGGTCACCACGTTTGGATAGTCGAATGCTGCGGTCGCCACTGCGCAGACTGAAGTTGCGGGTGTCGATGAACTCCGGGCCGATCACGATGCGGTTGTCCCGGCGAATCGTCCACGGTTCCTGGAAAAGAACGAGATCGGAGTCGTCAAAACGTACGGCGTAATTAGCGGTGTCGGGCAGGGTAATTTGTCCGTTGAGGTTGAGTTTTTCTAGGAAGACCCCGCCGGCGCCACCGTAATTGATGCCGAAGTCGATGGTGTCGCGGTCGATAAGGCTTAGCAGCGTCAGCTGATTTAAGATAGGCTTCCCGTTGAGCAGGGTAGAATCGATCAGCAAATCAAGCTCCCCCTCGGATTCTTCCCCCTTCGTCCGCACGATCAAATCAACGAAGGACAGGTTGTCGAAGGTGAAGCGAGGAGCAATCAATTCGGCGCGCATTTCATCCACGAAGCCATCGTAGCTACCGGTGAGTTGGACATCGATGAGGGGCCCGAGCTTGGGGTTGATCAGTCGGTTTAGCCCTTTGGAGTCCTTTATGGTAATATCGAAGCTAAAGCGATTGTCGGTGGGGAAAGCGCGGGGTTGCTTAATATTCAGGCGACTGGCCCACCCGGGGTAGTATTCAACGAGGTACTTCGTCAGGCTGGAGGATACTTCATTGATATCAAAGCGACCGACTATTTCGCCTTCCGCGATGTCGCTCTCGAGCTTGACCACTTTTTGTCCTTCCTCGTTGAAGTTGGAATACGCCAGCAACTGACCGATGTTGATCACGGCCGTGTCGCGTATCACCTGAAAGC
>JBASAV010000609.1:0-3345 GCA_049650785.1 Lewinella sp.
ACCCAAAGGTGCCGACCCTGACGTATCAAATCGTTGTGCCAATTATCGCTTCAAGAAGCGCTCCACCATCCGGCATCTGCCCTGCAGCTGCAGGTAGTATATGCCGGGCGACAGATCTCCCACAGCAAGTTCGGTGCGAAAAGTCTGGCCTTCCTTAGCGTAGGCTACGTGGCGGACCCGGCGACCCAGACCGTCGACAACGGTCATACTTACTTCTCCTGTGTAGCCATCATTGAGCTCGACGGTGAGCTGATCCGTTACGGGATTCGGAAATACGGACACGGCAGCTTCGGTAAAGATCACATCCTCATACGGAAGCACTTCCTGTTTTGGGAAATTCTTTGCCGACTTTGAAACAGGTGGGGAACAATTCTCCGCGGTGACGCCGGTATCCGCCGGCGCTTCCTTCGTAGTCGACAGGATCAGTTTGTCCAACTTGGTCCCACGCTCGCGCGCCGCTACCGTGATGGTATGCGCACCCGGTGACAGCATAAAGACTACCGCACGTCCATCGTCATTAAGCAGTCGCCACTCGAAGCCGTTGGTCAGCAGGGCTCGCCCGTTTACTTGGCGCGCCATCTTGATCCACTCCCCGTCATCCATCCGGATCCAGAAGGAATTACGGCCCACGTCGGGTGCATCCAGCCGGAGGAAAAGATAGAAGCTATCGGCCTCAGAAGTCAGGAAATCATAATTCAGGTACTTGCTGGCCATCTGCTCGGACGGGTGACCGTCACAGCGACAGCCGGTGTAACTAATGAACCGACTGCCACTCGCGTCGGGGTCTTCGCTGAGTCGCCAGTCGCGATCGCGGACCGTACACTCCGCTTCGAAGGAGAAGGGGGTATCGCTCGGTGAGGTACCGGGATCGGCAACCTTCACGGTAAGGGTCGCGACGCTGGTTTCGCCAGCGTTGTCCGTTAACATCAACTCGATATTGTAGGTACCGGCGCTTAGGATTACGGTTGGGGTAGCACCACTTGCGCTGCCACCAGACCACGTCCAGTCGTACTGGATGATTTGCCCATCGGAGTCGTAACTCGCACTGCCATCCAATTGAACCGTCAGGGGGGCCACACCCTGGGTAACCGAGGCGGAGGCAATGGCCGACGGTGGCTGGTTGCCCAGATTGGAACAGTTGGTGGCCTGCTCACCGAAGGCGGCAGGCAAATTGTTTTCCAGGGAGAGATATACCTTGTCAAGTTCGGTGCTGCCCTCGCGGAAGGCAATATCAATCGTGTTGCTACCGGCGGCCAGTTCCAGCTTACCGGGAAAGATATCCCAGGTGAACTTGCGGTTACAGTCGATATTATTCCACCGAATCCAGTTTCCGTCGTTGGCCCGCACCCAGAAAGAATCCGATCCCCGGTCGGGGGTAAAAGCGCGAACCTGCAGGAAGAAACTGCCCGCTGGGGCTCGTTCCAGCGTAAAGCGGATGCGGTTCTCAGGCACATCGGCCGGTGGGTTGGCCGTAGCATTCCGGCCGGGAGCGGAAACGTAGGCCTGGCTGGAAGCTTCGCCGTCGGGGGTTACCTTCCAGTTGTTCCCTACCGCGGCACATTCCGCTTCGAGCCAGAATGCCGTTACCGATTCATTGCCTGGGGAGTCGCAGGCATCTCCTACTCCGTTGCCGTCGCTATCCGACTGATCCGGGTTGTAGGTTGCGGGGCAGTTGTCCTCACCGTCGTGGATCCCATCGTCGTCCATATCATCATTGTCGATACGGAATTCATCAGCTCCGATGCTGGGCGGATCACTCCTGTCCTCTCCATCTATGTCCGTGCTTACTTCAGATACGGCCACGCCCGCCTGGGACAGGTCCGGATTGGTGGCATGCAAGTCCGTAGGGGATACAAACTGCGGATCCACCGTCGTGGAATAGAGACCTTGCTCCGCCGTGCTGTACCATGCAGCCAGATCCGGCACGTCTTTATCCTCCCAGTGGACCAGATAGGGTCCGGTGACAAACAGGTCGTTGTACTGCATATCTACGGAGACAGCATTACTTACACTTACCGCCGCGCCGGTAGCCGCCCGGAAAATGTTATTGCGTGCGGTCAGGTTTTCCATGTTAACCACCGTAAAGGGTGTCCCGGCGTTGGTCTGAAACAGGCTATTGTAGTAGAAGCTCAGGTTTTCGGAGTTGACCATATATACCGCGTGCATACCGTCGTCCGGCAGGGAAATGAAGTTATTGGCTACCAGTATCGGCGTGGATGGTGTTCCGTCCCAATCGTTACTATAGAGCCCATAACGGCTGTACCCGCTCTGTTTTCCCAGAATCCGGTTACCGGTTAGCCTTCCCCCTTCCAGGTACTGTAACCGTACTCCGTAATTAGAGAAATCCTGTAGAGCATTACCGGTAATTTCCGTGCCCTTGGCTTTGGCATTAGCGGTCCCCTCGAAATAGATTCCACTACTGCCGCCCGTAATCACGTTGTCCCGTATACGGATATCGCTGGCCATGTCCAGATCCAAATACATAGCCACCTGATCGGTAGTCACGAGAGTCGTGATGGGTGCTATCAGCCGGGAACCAGCTACGATTAGGTCGGCAACCTCGCCGATCACCGTCAGGGCTCTGGCGTAGAGGGCACCCGTTGCCCGAACCGTAAGTGCTTCTATTCGAAAGTGTTTTGCTCCGTTAAGCCGGAGGACATAATTGTTTAGAAGACTGCGTCCCGTATATCGTATCGTCACATCGCCCGCCCGACCGCTTTCCGCCCGGAAGGTAATTGTATTGGTTGCCGAGGCGCCAGTTACGGAGGTGAGCTCCACCTGTTCGAGGTAGTTTCCGTTGCGGAGAAGAAAGGTCACCGGACCGGACACGCCCTGGGCGTCGAGATCGGCTACGGCGGCGTTAATGGTGGTATAGTCCGGAGAGCTACCACCGACTGTGTAAGATCCCTGCAATTGTGCGTGCAGGGAACTGAATCCCATGAGGGTTAGAAGGGTGAGGTAGAAGTTTAGGGTGAAAAGAGGGTTTCTTTCTGGGTAATGGTTAGCCATAAGCTATAACGATGTAAGTAGTTAGGTAAAGGTGTTTCAGTCCTACGTCTCACCCCCTTTCAAGCTATGTAATCTACTGTAGAGAGAGGCTGAGCGATTGTCGCATACTGTCCGTATGGGAGTTACAACGCAATTACTATGACCGACTAATGCGTCACCACGTTAAAATCGGTGACCGACATATGAAATTGACTTTCCCTCCTGCGGACACGCTGGGGAAACATCCGGTCCCGTTTACTAATCTGAAAGCGACAAAGGATAGCCCCCTTTTCAAAAAATTGAAACGTGCTATCCTGTTGCTGCCGTGTTGCCATTAAGTATGGATTTACTGACTCG
>JBASAV010000610.1:0-3999 GCA_049650785.1 Lewinella sp.
GTATACGGCTAGCGAGCTCATTCAATACACCAATCCATTCTTCGTTACGTTCAGTGGCAGCGTAGGCACTTAAACCAGTTTCCGTTTCTTCGAATGAATCAAAGCCCTGGTCGGCCAGCAGAGCAAGGATTATTTCTCCTTCTTCTGCGGAGCACGTGATATGGTAGGCGGAGAAATTATCTGTCATGGCTGATTGTTTGGCCGGTTTCCAGGTGCAAGGTAGCGGGAGTTACCGGGTACCCTCACCAGCATAACACTTCAGTAGGCTACCTTGCGTACCTAAGCAAGCGGCCTAGTGAAAGTCCAGATCTACTTTATCGGGAAAACAAAAGAAAAGTACCTCCGTACCGGCGAAGACATCTACGCAAAACGCCTTGGGCACTATCTACCCGTGGCGGTAGAAACGTTGCCGGACATTCGCCAGGGAGGGAAAATGAGCCCCGAGGATCTGAAAGAGGCGGAAGGCAGGTCCTTGCTGGCCAAGTTAAGTACGGATGACCGACTGATCTTACTGGATGAAGGGGGGATCAACCACAGCAGTACTGAACTCGCCAGTTGGCTTGAAAAGGAATTGCATCGTCCGGCCCGGCGACTGGTGTTCGCCGTAGGAGGTGCTTTCGGGTTCTCGGAGGAACTTTACCAGCGTGCGGATCAAAAACTTAGTCTCAGCCGAATGACCTTTAGTCACCAAATGGTACGCTTGTTCCTCCTGGAACAGCTCTACCGGGCCATGTCCATCCTGCGCAACGAAAAATACCATAACGCCTAATAATGCCCTCGCTCGTTGAAGGCTTCCGGGAATTTGTGCAGCGCGAGCAGCTGTTCCAGCCTGAAGACAAGTTGCTACTGGCTATCAGTGGTGGAGTTGACAGCGTAGTGCTGGCAAGTATACTCGCCGGTGAAGGGTACACTTTCGCCATGGCACACTGTAACTATCAACTTCGGGGGGAAGCATCTGACGGGGACGAAATACTCGTACGCCAGCTTGCCAATGGATACGCCGTACCCCTGCATACGCATACTACTTCCCTACCCCATCCCCTTCCGCAAAACTTTAATCTGCAGATTTGGGCACGGGAAACGAGATATAAATATTTTGAGAAAATACTGGATGAGTATAATTACAGCATCTTAATTACCGCCCATCACCTCGACGATAATCTCGAAACCATGCTGCTAAACCTGCTTCGGGGAACGGGTCTGGCTGGCCTTCGGGCAATACCCCTGTCTACCCCATTTCCTACGGCGAGGCCCCTCCTGTTCTCCGGCAAATCAGCCATACGGGACTACGCCGACGATCGTGGGTTGATCTGGCGCGAAGACAGCAGCAACACCTCGCTGACGTATCAGCGAAATCGCGTACGCCACAGGGTGGTTCCGGTTTTGCGTGAACTAGGGCTCACGGATGGATCTCTCCAGAAAACCTTCGATCACCTGCGATCGGCAGAGTTATTTTACGAATGGGGGCTGACACATCACCCTGCGGTTGTACAAGGGGTAAAGTCGGTAACTATTAAGCTGGATGTTGGTGAGTTATCGACCCGGGAAATAGTAACCCTCTTGCGATTCCACGCTAGCGGCTTTGGCTTCAGTGACGAGGAATACCGGCAAATGGCATCGGCTACAGGCTATTTAGAACTGAGGTCTGCCAGCCACGTAGCCCGAATCAGCCCGATCGATATCACGCTACAGCCCGCCGGCGGAGCGCCGATATACACTGTGACCATCGAGACCCTTCCGGCAATCGTCCAGTTTGGCGGTGCAACCGTTCAACTGACCCTCGTAGACCGTCCGGAGAGCCTCGTTGATTCGAGCAGCTTGTTTTGTCGCCTTCCGGAGATGCCATTATTCCTGCGGCCCCGCGCCCAGGGAGACCGTTTCCGGCCACTTGGAATGGGCGGTCAACAAAAAAAGGTGAAAGACTTCTTTATAGATCTGAAGCTACCATCCTGGCAGAAAGAAACAACGCCTCTGCTCACGGACACCACGGATCGGATCGTAGCCATCATTCCCTACCGCATTGATGAGGCATTTGCGGTAGGTGCGAAGGATGCCAGGGTCCTGCAGATCGAGTACAAAAAGGAAGCCCCGAGCCACTGACGCGATTCGGGGCTCCTCCTCTTCACAGAGGTCAGGGGATTTATTCCGGCACCTGGCTAGGATCCAGCAGATCGTAGAATTGATCGAGCTTGGGCAGCAGGATAATTCGCGTACGGCGGTTGATGGAACGATTCTCTGCGGTCGAGTTGTCGACCAGCTGATTGAACTCTCCACGACCGGCGGCAATCAAGCGATTAGGATCGATGTCGAAGCGGTTCTCCAGGGCTTTCACAACGGCGGTGGCACGAAGGACCGATAAGTCCCAGTTGTCCTTTACACAGTTCGTGTTGATGGGCACGTTGTCCGTATAGCCTTCCACCATAATTTCCAGGTTGGGACGGCTCTGGGCGATGGAGGCAATCTTTTGCAGTACTTCGGCAGCACGGTCGGTGATTTGGTAGCTACCACTTTTGTACAGCATCTTGTCGCTGAGGTTGATGTAGACGACGGTTTTGTCGACCTTGATATCTACGTCCTCATCCTCGATGCCTTCGCGAAGCACGCTTTTGAGGTTGACGGCCAGAGCGAGGTTGATGGAGTCGGCCCGCGACTTGGCATCCTGCAGGACACGGATGTAGCGGTCTTTGCCTTCCAGTTGCGATAGCGTCTGGCTGATGTTGTTGCTGGCACTTTGGCTCATGCTAGTCAGGCCTTCCAGTTGCGTAAGCTGGCGATCGCGCTGCTCGCGCAGGTCGGTGATCTGGTCTTCCCGGATGGTAGCCCGTTCTTCGGCTGTTTCCAGGTTGTTTTCCAGTTGTAGTTCCCGGCGTTCACACTCCGCCAGTTGCTGAGCGTAGCGGTTGATTTCCTGGTCGCGCTGGGCAATCAGTTCGTCGCGTGAGGTGATGTCAGACTGCAACGACTCATATTTCTTCTTGCTAACGCAGGAAGTGAGTCCCAGCAGGACGACGAGGAGGAAAAGCGAATTTTTATACATAGCAGAAAAGTTGAGAGTAAGGGGGTTGCCCGTGTGATGGGTCGTTCAGAAGCGGGGACGATCGGTGAGGAAAGTCGTCCTAAGTGTTCGGACGCGCGAAGATTGGGAAATTCTGCACTACGCCCAAATATTTAGTGAATTAGATGCTATTATTTGGTGGTTGATCTCGATACGAGAAGATGGTAACCCTCGAAGTCCCCTTCCGACGAAAGGCATTAAAGTAGGTCACTTCAAAGCTTAATAAATTTAGTTCGGGCCCTGCGTTCACCATCTACAATTTCGAGAAGATACCAACCGGCCGCCAAGTTACGAACGTCCAGTTCGAGGACAGCCGGATCGGTATTCACGCGCGTTATTTCGACGGTGCCAAGTTGCCTTCCTGCCACATCGTAAACAAACACAAGGGCCTCGGTAGACAGCGCAATAGCAGTTGTATTCAGGTAGAGATTGCCGAAAGTTGGATTAGGATAAAGCAGCTCGATGGAAAAAGGCGCTTCATCAACTACACAATTTGATATTAGCCTTGCCTGAGCCGCTGCCACGTCGATGATACCTCCCGTTGCCGTATTGAGGGTTAGGGTTGGCGCGGGACGCACCGATTCCAGGATCGCCTGCCTCATTAAGCGTGCGGCATCTGCGGGTCTGCGGCGGATCATGTCACGGAGCCGGTCGCAATCGGCGGAGGCATACAGCAGGGAAACGGCACCGGTAACGTAGGGTGCCGCGGCGCTGGTACTGCCAAAGCTGCCGTAGGCGTTACCCGGTCGGGTGGTGTAGCTTTCTTCCCCCGGAGCCGCCAGGTCGACGTTCACCCTTCCATAACCGGAAGAGGAGAAAATGCCATCGTCCGCATCCACGTTGGTTACACCGATTAAAAAGTTGCTCGGGCAGTCTATCGGCATATCACCGGCCAAATCGGCGTCCCGACCTACGTTGGCTACGCTGGCAGCTGTGAGGATACC
>JBASAV010000611.1:0-2511 GCA_049650785.1 Lewinella sp.
AATCTTCCCTTCCTGTATCTGGCCGTCCTGGTGATCGGGCGGCAGTTTGCAATCAAGACGGCGATTGCCATCGTCTTGCTGGCCCTGGCCCTCTACTTCGTTCACTTTCCGGAACTCACCGAGGATAAACTCCTGGTGTCCGTCTTTGGCGGATTCTTCATAGGTACAGGTATCGGCCTGTCGATGCGGGGCGGTAGCGTGCTCGACGGAACGGAAATAATGGCTGTTTTCTTAAGTCGGAAGTTGGGCGTCAAGGTCAGTGACTGGGTCATCATGATCAACGTCGTCATTTTTTGTACGGCCGCGATACTGCTGTCCGTAGAACAAGCCCTGTATAGTGTACTCACGTACTTCGTAGCGTCAAAAGCGCTGGATTTCATCGTGGACGGCGTGGAAGAATACACCGGAATCTTTATTATCAGCCCGAAAAGCGAGGGGATACGCGATGCCCTGATCACCCGTATCGGATGCGGGGTAACGCAACTGCACGGCCAGGGGGGGTTCGGCCCTTCGCCGGTTATCACTAACCAACGGGTACTGTACGTGGTGGTCACCCGCCTGGAGATCCACAAACTGCTGAAGGTGGTCCGTGATATTGACGAAAACGCCTTTGTGACCATGAACAGCATCAATGACGTACACGGGGGCATGGTAAAGAAGCGAAAGATCTAGTCGGCGCCGGTCTATTCCTCCTCCTTAGTTCGGTAGCTCTCCAGTTCCTCTTTGCTGTAGGCCAGCCGCGTGATCCGGTCGTACAGCACCGGTACGAAAAAGATAGCCAGACTGGTCACGGCGACCAGGCCACCGATCACCACGAATCCGATCGTCTGACGTGAGTTAGCGCCCGCTCCACTCGCCGCGGCCAGAGGGATCATTCCGAATACAAAAGTCGCGCTCGTCATCAGGATAGGTCGCAGACGAGCGCGGGAAGCGTTCACCGTAGCCTCGCGGATCTCCTGCCCGGCTTCCACGTTCTGCTTCGCAAACTCGACGATGAGAATGGCATTTTTGGCGGCCAATCCTACGATGGTGATCAGACCGATCTGGGCGTAGACGTTATTATCGATATCCGGGAGAAGCCACAGGGTCAGAAGGGCACCGAAAATGCCGGTTGGGGCCGCCATCAGTACGGAAAAGGGAACCGTCCAACTCTCGTAAAGCGCGACGAGAATGAGGAAGGCCAGCACGATCGAAAAGATGAAAATGTAGATGGTGGTGGATCCGGATTCCGCCTGTTCCTTGCTGAGCCCCGAGAATTCATACCCGAAACCCGTTGGTAGCGACTCCGCTTCCTCCCGCAGCGCATCCAGCACTTGTCCGCTACTGAAGCCACCAGCGGCGTTGCCGGTTATACTGGCCGAGCGAAACAGGTTATAGTGAGAAATGAGGGGGGCGGTGCTCCCCAACTCGTACGTAAGCAGATTGGAGAGAGGCACCATGGTGCCGGCGGTATTCGCTACGTAGTACTCGGACAGGTCTTCTATTTCCGCCCGGTACGCCGTATCCGCCTGCGCTACGACGCGAAACGTTCTGCCGTATAACGTGAAGTCGTTGATGTAGGCGCTTCCCAGATACGTAGACAGCGTGCTATAGATAGCGCTGAGCGGAACATCGAGCTGTTTGGCGCGGATGCGGTCCACGGTCAATTGGTAGCTGGGCGCCTGCGCCGTGAAGAAGCTGAACGCGCCGGTGATCTCCTCGCGCTGATTGATACGCCCCAGGAACTCGTTCATGGTCGACTCGAATTCCTGGATGGTGGCGTTGCCCGAGCGGTCCTGGAGAATGAAACTGAAGCCCGAAGTGCTTCCCAGGCCCGGGATCGGCGGGGGCGGAATGACCACTACCCGTGCGTCGACAATCGTTCCAAAGTACTGCTCCAGTTTACCGACCATGGCAAAGATGCCCTGGCCGTCGTCGGTGCGTTCCCCCCAGGGAGTGAGCTGCACGAAGATGGTGCCGGTATTGGAGCGCTGCGTAAAGGTGATCGCGTTCAGGCTGGCCACCGCCGTGTAGGATTCGATCTCCGGCACCGTATCCAGGATACTCATGATCTCCTCCATGACCCCCAGGGTTCGGGAGTTGGCGGCCGCTTCGGGGAGCTCGAAGGTGACAAAGATCCGGCCCTCATCTTCCGTGGGTACGAAGCCAGTAGGTTCGACCTGGAACAGGATATACGTAGCCACAATGATACCGACCAGTACCGCTAAGGCTATGTAGTAGTGGGTGAGTACCCAGTCGAGACTGCTGGCGTATCCCCGCTTCAGCTTTTCCAAGCCCCGGTTAAAGGGTTTGAATACCTTTTTGAGCCACCCGGCCTGCTTCCGGTCGGTGGTGAAGAGCATGACGGCCAGGGCGGGTGCCAGGGTAAGCGCCACCAGGGAAGAAAGCAATACGGCCACGGAGATGGTGATCGCGAATTGCTGGTACAATTGGCCCGTGAGTCCCGTGATAAAGGCCACCGGCACGAAAATAGCCACCAGGATCAGGGAGGTGGTGACTACCGGCGTGGCC
>JBASAV010000612.1:0-4885 GCA_049650785.1 Lewinella sp.
GCCCAGTTCCTCGCAGATCAGTTTGATGTATCGCAGGGAGAATTCGCGGTAGTGATCCGGGGGAAGTACGCCGGCCCAGCTATCGAATATCTGGATCAGGTCCGCGCCGTGGCGGGTCTTTTCCTTCAGATAGGCGGCGGTGGCCAGCGCGATCTTTTCCAGTAGTTGGTGGCTTAGCTGCGGATCTTTGTACAGCATTCGGCGAGCCTTGCTGAAGGTCTTGCTGCCGCCGCCTTCTACCATATAGGCGAAGATGGTCCAGGGCGCGCCCGCGAATCCGATCAGCGGAACGCGATTATTCAATCGCTTTTTAGTAGCGTCGAGGGCATCGAATACGTAGCCCAGATGACCAGGTGCTTCTGCGGCGGGGCGCAGGGCAGCTACTTCCGCGGAAGAGGTAATGGTTTTCGGGAACCTCGGTCCTACTTTCTCCACCATGGTATAATCCAGGCCGAGGGCTTCCGGGATCACCAGGATGTCACTGAAGATGATGGCCGCGTCCACGTCCAGCTCGTCAATGGGCTGCACGGTCACTTCGGCGGCCAGGTCGGGCGTGGATACGAGTTCCTTGAATCCGCTGAGGCTACTGCGCAGGGCCCGGTACTGGGGCAGGATACGGCCGGCTTGCCGCATCAGCCACACCGGGGGGCGTTCGGTCATCTCGCCACGGGCGGCGCGTAGAAATAGATCGTTTTCGTACATGGCGCGAAGGTAGGCAGCCGCTTCAACAAGAATGTCAGGAGAGTACTAGGTTTGCACCGCCCCTACGTTGAAACGCTCGACCGGGGCGTTGGACGCGGCCTCGATGCCAGCGGATATGTAGGCGCGGGTCTGCCGGGGATCGATGATTTCATCTACCCACAGGCGGGCGGCAGCGTAGTAGGGGCTGGTCTGCTTGTCGTAGCGCTCGGTGATCTCTTTCAGGATCTTGTTTTCCTCCTGTTCGGTTACTTCCTCGCCTTTGGATTTACGACTGCCGACTTGTATCTGCAGCAGCACCTTGGCCGCCTGCTCACCACCCATGACGGCCAGGCGGGCGGTCGGCCAGGCCAGCATCAAACGCGGGTCGTAGGCCCGGCCGCACATCGCGTAGTTACCGGCACCGTAGCTGTTGCCCACCACGATGCTGAATTTGGGTACCGTGCTGTTACTCACGGCGCTGACCATCTTCGCCCCATCCTTAATGATGCCGCCCTGCTCGGACCGGCTGCCGACCATGAAGCTGGACACATCGTGCAGGAAGACCAACGGGATATTCTTTTGGTTGCAGACCATGACGAAGCGGGCGGCCTTATCGGCGGAGTCGCTGTAGATCACCCCCCCGAACTGCATTTCGCCCTTTCCACTGCGCACCACCTCCCGGTTATTGGCCACAATGCCCACCGACCAGCCATCAATGCGGGCGTACGCGCACAAAATCGTCTGACCGTACTCCTTTTTGTATTCGGTAAAGGTGCCGTCATCCACCAGGGCACTGATAAGCGCGCGGCCGTCGTAGGGCTTGGAGCGATCTTCGGGCAGGACACCGAGTAGGGTGCCGGGGTCGTGCTCCCCGGGCTCGGCCCGATCGAAAACGGTCTCGACCTTGGGGGGGACTTTATCCATCAGGTCCCGGATCGTACGCAGGCATTCGGCGTCGTCGGCACATTTATAATCGATGACGCCGCTTACGGAGGCGTGCATCTTAGCGCCGCCCAGGTCCTCTTTGTCCACTTTTTCACCGATTGCTGCCCGCACGAGGTAGGGTCCGGCCAGGAAGATGCTGCCGGTTCCCTCTACGATGAGACTTTCGTCCGACATGATCGGCAGGTATGCCCCACCGGCCACGCAGCTCCCCATCACGGCGGCAATCTGGGTAATACCCTGGGCACTCATTCGGGCATTGTTCCGGAAAATCCGGCCGAAGTGATCTCGATCCGGAAAGATTTCATCCTGCAGGGGCAGGAAAACGCCGGCGCTGTCAACCAGGTAGATAATGGGCACCCGATTTTCCATCGCGATCTCTTGCGCGCGCAGGTTTTTCTTGCCTGTGATGGGAAACCAGGCTCCGGCCTTGACGGTCGCGTCGTTCGCCACGATCACCGATAAGCGCCCGGAGACGCGTCCGTAGCCGGTGATCACGCCCCCCGCCGGGCAACCCCCGTACTCCGGATACATGTCGTAGCCGGCGAAGGCCCCGAACTCCAGGAACTTCGTGCCGGGGTCGATCAGCTTGGCCACGCGCTCGCGTGCCGTCAGTTTTCCCTTCTGGTGTTGTTTGGCAATCCGGCTGCGGCCACCCCCTTCGTAAATCTGTTCGAGGCGGTGGTTGAGGCGCGAGAGTTGGAGCAGCATACTGTCTTCGTGCTCGGCGGCGGTCCGTTGGTCTTTGGTCATGATCGGTGGTTAGGCGGGCGAAAAGTACGATATTCGCACCAACCCCCTCCGTGCCATGAACTACAGCGTACTCGGCCTAGTCATCGAACTCTTACTTCTCGCCTGCGGCGTTTACCTCTACCTCTACGCCCGCGGCATCATCCGTCCCGGAACCGGTGAAGCCCGCGAGCGCGCCGAAGTATTCCGCCGGGAAAATGCTACCTGGATGCGGCTACTGGGGCTGGCACTGGCGGCACTGATGCTGGTCAATGTGGTCCTGCACCTGGGGGACATGATGGGGTAGGGGCCCCGCTGGTCCGCAGAGCTACCGCGTGTTGACCCGTGGGCGGACGAACTCCGCTGCGCTACGTTCGGCAGACCACAAACGAAGAACGGCGAGAACCCCCAAAGGAGATCCTCGCCGTTGTACCCGGAACGGGAATCGAACCCGTACTCCCAGTACTGGGAACTGGATTTTACTTACCACTACGGTTTTCACCGCCGCCTACACTGCCAGGCGTTTGGGGTCTGGACTTTATCTTCACCATACCCGAAGGTTTAGGTGCTCGCCGTCAAGTCTCTACACCTTCTCCATCCACCTGGATGACTGGAGCTTGGCTCGGTATTGGCATGGATGTCACCACCCAAGCGTTCACCGAATTTGACGAGTTCTACTCCGGTAATTTCTTACCGGGCAACCCTATGTTCTTACCCCTATAGTTATCCGTCAAAGCGTGGCCATTTGGACACAGTCATTCAAGATTTTAATCCTGTTATCCTGTCGTCTTCCATTCACGTGATGTAATTCTAAAGGGATGAGTCTACTTAACCACTCTTCCCGTTCGCAAGAATTACACTTTCGCGCCAGCAAGTTCTCTGCTAGCAACCGGCGCTTTAACTTATACGGTGGGTAGTGCGAGCCATCAATAAGAATTTCTGACAGTGGCTTTTTCGGATTTGGCTTAAACTTCAATCCTACATTCCAGCCCTGACCCCGGAAATGCGATATGTCTATCTTCCACAGGACGAACTTTCGCTTCAACGTCTCGTAATTACCTCCCGCAACTTTAATCTGTAGCATTCTACAAACCTCCGCGATACTATAGGACTTTTGAACCGCATTCCGTAGATCTTGCTCGGTATAAGAAGTTCTCATACCAGGAAGATAAAAACAGTGTACGGAACTGCAACTGAGTCCAGCGCGTCTACCAATTCCGCCATCCGGGCGTGGTAGGCCGCAAAACTAAACATAATGTCCGAATTTACAAGTTCCGGACTCGCCTTCTACACTAGTTGATCACCCTACCGAAGGTCAAAGGTAGCCACCTCCGCCCCCGCCGCATCCTGCAGCCGCAGGACGTCGCCGGTCCGCTCGAAGGTAATCGTGCCTTCCAGGGCCTCCAGATACGCTTGCTCTACCGACAATTCCGGGCAGGCCATCTTCGTCGCCACCGGTGACGGTATATCCAGGTTAGTCCCATCCACCAGGCTGTATGTCGTACTATAGCGATTACAGCCGGCCATGCCGGACAGCCGATCCAGTGTACCGGCGAATTCCAATGTAGGCTGGCTTTTGCCCAGGTCCACCGGCTGGCCATTGAGGGTCGCCAGCGCCCAGCTACTGCCCCGCAGACCGCTGCTGTTTTTGGTGAGCAGGTAGCGGTCATTCACCTTGCCTTCGATGGACTGATTCACGAAATCCAGCTGTCGCAGCCGATTCTCGCCCACCTGATAATAGACCGGCCGTTCGGTAGAATCGATACCCAGCAGCTTGATGATACCGTCGTCCGGTTGCCATTCGAACTGACCGGTATCGATGGTCGGCTCCTCCTGACCCGTCTCGCTGTTCGTCTCCAACCGGTAAGTTCCATCCTCGCGGATTTGCAGACTGGTGGTCACTGCGTCCCCCGCCGTATTCGGCACCTGCCCGAGGTAGGTGCCGGGCCAGTCCAGACTATTGCGACTGGTATCGCCGATGGGGATGTCAGTGGTACCCGGTTGGGCCGGGGTAGGGGGACGGTGACAGTGTAGCATCAGGGTGGCCAGTAGAACAGCCAGGAGGTTAAAGGGGGTAGCAGTCATGGGTAACATTCTTTTCGGGTAGAGACGCGCTGGAAGCGAAGTTACACCCCCGGGGTCAAGGTGCAACAAATCCAGTAGGGCATTATGGTCACGGTCCTCGACAAATGGGTATGGCTGAATGCTCAAATTCCCCGATTTCTTCGACTTCGTACTAGTATGGTCGGCGTAGGGAAATAGAGTGGTTGGGTATTTAAATCAGCATTCACAGGTCGGTTCATCCGCCGTAACCGGAACGGCAGGGTCCGGATCCTGGCAACCCAGACATGCGGTAAGCAGCAAAAGGAATAAACGGAAGGGCATGGTAGCAAATATAACGTACGGCATTGGCCTCAGGCGCCGAGCAAGGGCAGGTGTTTCACCCTATGATATTTCAGGGCCATGCGGATGCAGGTCTTCAGTTCGGCTTGCGGCAGGCACGTGTCCAGGTCGAATAGCAGGGCCCGTGTCC
>JBASAV010000613.1:0-4573 GCA_049650785.1 Lewinella sp.
AATATTGACAACCTAGTGAAAAGAATGGGGGACATTTGAACGACTAAAAAACACCTAAAACCCCCACTTTAATTTGTCTGACCACCCGACTCGCTCCAGTGGCAAGCGTGATGCGACCTGGGACCGGCTTTTGCGGTTGATGCAGGAAAACAAGCCCTATCTCAATCCAAAACTCGTCCAGCGAGACATTGCCGACGAGTTACAAATCAGCAACCGTACCCTGAGCCGCATGCTGAGCGAAAATAGCGGACTCAATTTCAATTCCTTCATCAATAAGTTTCGCGTGTGGGAGGTCTGTACCCTGCTACGCGATCAAAAACTCAACTACCTGAGTCTGGAAGCCCTGGCCCAAATGGCCGGATTTAATAGCCGCGCCGTTTTCTACCGCTGCTTCAAAAGCATGGCTAAAATGAGCCCGGCGGAGTACCGGGCCATTTCGAAATAACCAACTTGTTTGTTCAATAGTGTGTGTAGTCTCCGCCGCCTCCCCACCCCGGGATTGCGGCGGTTTTTTTTGCGCCGGAGCGCAGGAGAAAAGCCTTCCCTAAAGCTTGCCCGAACGCGGGAACGCCACGTAGAAAAACACCGCCGCCACCACTCCGACGGTGCCCGGCACCAACCAGATAGCCCACCAATCGTGGGTACCGTCGGCCAGTAAATTCGCACTCACGGTTTCCCCCGCGATCCAACTTCCCAGGAAAGCGCCGAGGCCGAGATTAGCAAAAGAGATCAAGCCCTGCGCGGTATTTCGCAGGTACGAAGGCACGCGGTTGTTGACATAAATTTGGGCGGCGATGATGATCCAGGCAAAGGCCACTCCCTGCACGACGATGCCCGCATACAGCAGCCACTCCTGGTCTCCGGGCCGGCCGACCCCGAAGGCGAAGTAGCGCAGTCCCCACGCCATCAACCCCCAGAAAATGGTGCTTCGAAAGCGGAACCTCCTGAAGATGAACGGCATCGCCAGTACCACGGCGATCTCGAATAGCTGGCCCAGTGCCATCTTGGCCGCGGCGGCTTCCCACCCTACTTCGTTGAGAAAAGGATTTAGAAAGCTGTAGTAAAAGGAGGAAGGGATGCAACTCGCCAGCAGCGCGATCAGCAGTACCACCATGCCTCGCTCCCGGAAGATATTACGGACTTCTTCCCCGCGCAACGTCGCCCAATTAAAGCCCGGCTCCGGTGGCGTATGCGGCAGAAAGAACGAGTAGCCCGCGAGCACCAGCGCTCCGAAGCCGCCACACAGCACGGGAATGGCCGAGTTCTCGATACGGAACACACTAAGCAGTACGCCGACGATCATGAACGACACGGTCCCCCACACCCGGATCAACGGATACTCCTGCGCCGGCCGCTCGAGGTGATAGAAGCACATGGCCGCCGCCAGACTGAAGGTGGGAATGAAGCAAAGATTGAACAGCAGCATCCACCCGTAGAACCAGCCGAAGCTCGTCGTGAAGTAGCAGGCGATCAGGGCGAGGCCGCCGATCGTATTCAGCACGCCCATCAGGCGCTCGGAGGGGTAGCTCCGGTCGGCCAGCCAGCCCATCAGCGGCGGCGTCACCGTAGCGGCTATCGCATTGGTCGCATAGATCATACCCACCTGCAGGCCGGTGAATTGCAGGCTATCCAGCAGGTAGGTACCCAGATTGATCAGCCAGCTCGACCAGACGGCAAACTGGAGAAATAGGAGGAGGGAGAGGCGTCCCCTTAGCCACGTAGGGCCATGCAGTCCTTCACCCATTCAATCATGCACTAATTGAAAAGCCGCTCTCCTACCCGATCGGCGATCTTCTTCACCACGCCGTCCTCGAAGGGATTTTCCAGACCGGCCAGCTTGACCAGCTCCAGGAAGGACTTCGATCCGCCGGCTTTACACAGCTTGACGTAGCTATCCCAGGCCGACGCGTGGTCCTTCTCGTCCAGCAGGTGAAACTGAAAGGCACAAATCTGGGCCAGACAGTAATCGATGTAGTAAAAGGGAACACTGAAAATATGCCCCTGGCTCTGCCAGAAGGTTCCGGCCTGCAGATGCTCGTTATCGCTGTAGTCCAGGTGCGGCAGGTAGCTGGCTTCCATCTCCTTCCAGATAGCATTACGGCCGGCATTGTCCAGGTCCGGATTCTCGTATACCCGGTGCTGGAACTCATCCACGGCGCAGCCGTAAGGCAGGAAGCGGAACGCGCCGGCCAGGTGGCTGAAGTAGTACTTCTGCGTGTCCTCCTTGAAGAATCCTTCCATCCAGGGGTAGGTAAAGAATTCCATGCTCATCGAGTGTATCTCGGCCGCGTCGAAGGTGGGCCAGTTGTACTCCATCGGGCGCTGATCCCGGCTACTGTATACCTGAAAGGCATGCCCGAATTCGTGGGTTAGTACGTCGATGTCGTGACTCGTCCCGTTGAAATTACTGAAAATGTACGGGGCCTGGTATTCGTTGATGAACGTACAGTACCCACCGGGTGCCTTGCCGTCCTTGGCTTCCAGGTCCATGAGTTTACGGTCCTGCAGAATTTGAAAGAACTCACCCGTTTCCTCGCTCAGTTCCCGGTACATCTTATCGGCGTGCGCCACGATCTCGTCGGGACTGCCCTTGGGAGTCGGATTCCCGTCGGGAAACCGGAAGGAAAGGTCGTAGTACCGCAGCCGGTCGACGCCCAGACGCTCCCGTTGCTTTTCGTAAAGCCGCTGGGCGATGGGTACGATGTGCTCGCGAATCTGACGACGGAAGTTGGCGACTTCCTCGGGACCATAGTCCGTGCGGTTCATATTAGCGTAGCCCAGCGCTACGTAGTTGTCGTAATCCAGCTTACGGGCCATGCTGGTGCGCAGCCCGACCATTTCGCCGTAGATATTTTCGAGCCGGTCCCGGTGGTCGGCGAACCAGTTCCACTTGGCCGTACTGGCCTTCTTCCGCTTCTCGCGGTCGGCTACCTGCTCCAGGGGAGCGATGCTGGATAGATTGTAGGTTTTGCCGTCCAGTTCGATTTCGGCTCCGCCCCGCATCTCGGTGAATTCGCTGCTGAGCTTATTGACCGCCTGCAGTTCTTCGAGGATTTCCGGGCGAAAAGTATTTAAGCTCACTTTGGCCGAATCGAAGAGCTGTTTACCAAATTTGAGTTCGATAGAATCGCGGTGCGGGCTTTCCAGCAGGGCCCGATAGTAGTCGATCCGCCACTGCTCCGTACGGGGCAGATGCGTGTCGAACCATTCTTTTTCCTCCTTATAAAATTGATCGCGCGTATTTATACTGTAGCGTATGTAACCGATATTGTAAGCGGTCGCTACGCTCGCCCGGATAGCATCGATCTGTTCCACCGCGGCGATGGCGTCGTTGACGCTTTCGGCCTCGCGTAATGCAACAAGTACGGCTTGAAACGCATTTTCTAGCCGATCAAGATCCGGTCGCTTATATTCAAATTCCGGAAAAGTAATTTGTGCCATGAAGTTTGGTATGAATTGTAAGGTTTTTTCTCCGGTCCCGTTATTACACCGGACCGCCTAACTTTAACCACGCACCGCCACCCTATAGTTCACCTATGCTCGGACAGTCGCTCAAGCAATCCCAGCTCCAAAAGCTCAGTCCGCGTCAGATTCAACTGATGCAACTGATGCAGCTGCCGCTATATGAGCTGGAGCAGCGGGTGAAGGAAGAACTGGAACGCAATCCCACGCTGGAGGAAGCCCCGCCCGAGCCCGCCGACGGCCCCCTGGACCGGGACGCGCAGGAATCGGAGCAGAAGCAGGACGACCCCTTCGAAATGGAGGAACTTTTCCAGCAGTATATCGACGACGACCCCACCAATTATCAGCAATCGAGCAGCAGCGACGAAACGTATGATGCCCCCGGCAGCTACACGGCCGACGAAAGCTCCTTCTTCGAATACCTCGAAAGCCAGCTCTCCAACCTGGTGTTCGATACGCCACTCGACCGGACCATAGCCCTGCAGATCATCGGTAACCTCGATGACGACGGCTATTTGCAGCGACTGCCCAGCGCCATTGCCGACGACCTGCTGATCAACTACAACGTAGAGGTGGACGTCCGTCGGATCAAACAGGTACTGAAGGTCGTCCAGTCGCTCGAGCCACCCGGCCTGGCTGCGCGCAACCTGCGGGAATGCCTCCTTCTGCAACTGAATAATAAAGTCGATAACGGGGAAGACCTGGATGCCCACCTCTTCGCCGACCTGGTGCTGGCGCAAACCATCATGCGCGAACACTTCGAACTGTTCAGCAAAAAGCATTACGATAAGCTACAGGAAAAGCTGCAGGTAGACGAGGACGAACTGCGGGATGCCCTGGGCGAAATTCTCAAGTTGAATCCCAAGCCCGCTTCCGGCCTCAGCGGACGTGCCGGTGGACGTGCGGCACGGGTCGTGGTGCCGGATTTCCTGGTGACCGTGCAGGATGGAGAACTGAAACTGCGCCTCACCGCCCGCAACGCCCCCGATCTTAAGATCAACGACTACTACCAGCAGCAGCTAGCCGAATACCGTCGCAAGCAGAAGGAAAGCGGCAAACTCACCACCGCCCAGAAGCAGGCAGCGGGTTTTATTCGTCAGAATATCGACTC
>JBASAV010000614.1:0-5880 GCA_049650785.1 Lewinella sp.
GTATAATACTTCTCCGGCTGCTGGATAGACTCGAAGCGTGTTGGTGTCCCGTCCTGCAGGCTATCCCACGCGATCGCCGTTTCACCCGCGGCCAGGGGCTCGTTGTATTCCGTATCGTGCAGGCCGAATCCCTCCGTGCCGACGAAGAGGGCAACGTGGATTTTCCGGTGAGGATGGGTATTGCGAACGGAAATCCGAAACGGCAAGGTAGCCCCACCTGTGGCAGGTTGCGGCATGTCCACGTTGACCTGTCCCCGTGATTCCTGCAGCAAAAACCAATTATCGTTGCGTTGCACCTCTACTAGTATCTCCACACGCGGCGTATCCGCCCGCACCCGATCCTTTCCCAACTCGATGAAGTACTCCCAACGAAGCAGCATTTCCAGCTTGGCTAGTATTGCCCTGGCCACCTGTTCGGCATCCTTCCCGCGTACACCATAAACCATCGTCTTATCCACGTCCCGGATAATGGCCACGCCCGCACTCCGCTCCTCGAGTCGGTACGGAGCACGCCGGGCCTTCTCGCTTAGGGTATAAAACGCGGAAGGCCGTTGGGCACTTTTCTCGGTTAAGACGCTTCTATAAGGCACCTTCGCGCCACAGTAGACGAAGGCGGAGACCGGCGGGGCGGAAAGTAACCGGGCGGTCACCGTTTCCTTCGTCGGTACGTTACCCCCGTCCGAAAGGATCGTTCGGTCGAATCCAATGGATTCAGCCACGACCGCTTTCCAAGGCTCGTCATCTCGGAAGAGTTGAAAATGCAGGTCGCTCGCTACCGCACCGGCTAATCCCTGCGCCGCCCCCAAAGGTACCGACCATTCCCCCTCCCGAGTCCGCGTCACTGGCAACAGCGACGGCAGGTCGGTTAGTTCCGACCCCAGGAATCCAGCAAAAGCATCGGCCCCTCCCGCGCACTCCAGCGCCGGATGCTGCCGGTCGGTCGATCCAAGTACGGTAGCGGCCAGACGCCGGTGCAGGTCAATATTGCTGAGTCTTCCCTCTGCCGAACGGATCACGATCTCGGCGGCGTATGACAGCAAGCCGCGACCCGTAGACAGTTCGCCGGCCGTCTCGTGCCGGCGGCAGGCACTGAAGAGGATATGGCGCGGTCGCGGAAGTCTGAAATTCCCTTCGCTATTCGCCAACTCCCGCGCCAGCCTCCCGTCGAGGTAGCTTTCCACGGGCCGCTGGCGGGCATTATCCGGGGCCTGCCGGACCAACATACCCTCGGCTAAAGGAAATCCCCGCGTTCCGGAGCCGGAGTGACAACAATCCAGTATCACCGTTATATCAGCTCCCCGTTCGGCGATATCTTGCAAGAGATAGGTGAGTTCCTTGTCGGCCAATTCCAGGCCACCGGGCAGTCGGCTGTCGTAGCAGACAAGGGTTTCCTGTAACCTTTCCGGGAAATAGTCCCGAAAGACTTCCGCGGCCGGTTCCCTCGACCCATGACCGCAGAACACAAAGCAAAAATGATCTCCGTGGTCGAGCTCCGGCACCCGCCGCGCAAGGCCCGCTACCAGAGCGGCATAGGTAGCGGCCTCATTTTTCAGCACCTGTAATTCGACCGTCCTGCCCGGCACGACCGAGCCGACGATCTTTGCCCATTCGTCCACGTCATTTCCGCACCCGCGGAGGCGAGCAAGCCCAGAGCCAACCGGGTAATCATCGATTCCAACCAGGAGCGCGTACAGTTTAGCCATGCTTGAAAGATAGTAAGTGCGCCGGTTTCCACCCGCTACTCTTTCATCAGACCACCTATTCCGTACCGGCCGTTTACCTTCGCTGACAAATCTATCCGGCCATGCACAAGATTGCCGTTTTTCCTGCCCTGCTCTTTCTTTGTTGCCTGGCTTCGTGTACCGCCACGACCGTCCCCGGGCAAACGGAAGCCGCTCGGCCACTATTAACCAACCAGTGGGATTCCCTCGCAACCGCCAACCTACCCACCGCCCGCCACGAAGCGGCCTTCATTCGCGTAGGTGATAAAGCGTACTTATTAGGTGGCCGCGGAGTCAAACCAGTGGACATCCTCGATCCAGAAAGTAAGGAATGGACCCAGGGCCCCGAAAGCCCCATCGAAATCCATCACTTTCAGCCGGTGACCGTTGGCGATAAAGTCTACCTGATGGGCGCCATGACCGGTGGGTGGCCGGGCGAGGATCCGCTGCCGAATATATATATCTACGATACGCGCGCCGATTCCTGGCGCAAGGGACCGGAAATCCCCGCGGATCGCCGACGGGGCGGGGCCGGGGCGGTCCTTCACGAAGGCAGCATCTACCTGGTGTGTGGAATCCAGGACGGCCACCGGAGCGGCCACGTCGCCTGGCTGGACCGTTACGATCTGGACACCGGAACCTGGACCCAACTCGCCGATGCCCCCCGCGCCCGCGATCACTTCCAGGCCGCGGTGCACGACGGCAAAATTTACGCCGCGGCCGGTCGTCGCTCCCAGGTGGAGAACGGCTTTGCGACCACCATCAGTGAAGTAGATGTGTACGATATCGTCTCGGCTACCTGGAGCACCCTTTCCGATACCCTCCCCACCCCCCGGGCCGGAAACGCCGCCGCGGTAGTGAATGGCCGAATTCTAATCCTCGGGGGCGAAAGCGGTGCCCACGAAGCAGCCCACGATGATGTGGAAGCACTCGATCCGGCTACGGGCAGCTGGACTTCCCTGCCGCCACTCAGCCGGGGGCGCCACGGTACGGGTATGGCCCAGTTCGGCGACGAGCTATACATGGCCGCCGGCTGCGGGAAGCGCGGCGGGGAACCGGAACTCAATGACCTGATCGGCGCAACGATCAAATAATGCGGGAAGCGTATCCGGCCAAAATTTTGCTCTTGGGGGAGCATACCGTACTCCGCGGCGGGCGGGGGCTGGCGGTGCCCTACGATCGCTTCCGGCTACAATGGAGTCAGGAGGAGGCGGACGTTCGGCTCATGGACTTCGCGGCCCATCTGAGCGTGTTGACCCTCCCCTTGGATCTGGACCGACTCACGACCGACCTGCAGGCCGGTTGGCGGCTGACGGGCAACATCCCGGTCGGCTACGGACTGGGGAGTAGCGGGGCGGTGTGTGCGGCGGTGCTTGATCGGTTTGCCCTGCCGGCTGCTACCCGGTTAGGCACCCCGGAGCTCCGTCAGATCCTAGCCATTATGGAAGGCTTCTTCCATGGCAGTAGCTCGGGGACGGACCCCTTACTTGCTTATGTTCAGCACCCGTTGTTATTAGGTGGCGGCGGGAGCGCAGGCAAAACGTCTCTCCCCAATGGGTGGGAGGCCGGGTGGTTTCTGCTCGATACGGGCATTACCCGCAGTGGTTCTCCCTATATCCGACGCTTCCTGGATGCCTACGAGCGGAATCCGCCATCCATAGCTGCCGGCTGGCTCGATCCGGCGGACCGGGCTATCGCAGCCCTATTAGCTAACCGGTCGCACGATCTATACCAGGAGGTGACGATCATCTCTGAATTCCAGCAGGATTGCTTCCCGGACTTCATTCCAGCCACCTACCGTGACCGGTGGAACGGAAAGGATGCCTACCGACTAAAGCTCTGCGGAGCGGGTGGTGGCGGCATGCTGTTGGGGCTGGCAGTGGATGCGGCAAAGGTGGAGGAAGTGTTTGGTGAAAGGCTGCTTTGGCTGGCAGATGGCGGATAGTGGCCGAACACTCGCAGGAGGCCTACTATGTACGGCGACACTCCCAGGTTCTATGAACCCTACAAACGGAAAAGATAGTAGGACCTTCGAGCGTTCGAAGAACCTCGAAGAGTCCGGTTGGGACCTGATTCCTTCAAACGTGATACTTTCTACAGCCCGCTCGTCATGAGCAGATCGATATCCGTATGCCGCATTTCGAAGCGCTGGCCCAGGTACCGGTTGGTCAGACATCCACGGAATGTATAAATGCCGTGACGTAGACCGGCATGGTGGCACAGGAAGTGCTCGAAATTGCGGGCCCCTTCGGTGCGTAGCAGGATGGGCGTAAGAATATTGCTGACCGCGATCGAGGCCGTCCGCCCTACCCTACTGGCAATATTGGGAACGCAGTAGTGGACAACGTCGTGCTTGTGGAACGTGGGTTGGTCCAGGCTGGTCAGTTCACTGGTGGCGAAGCAGCCGCCCTGATCGATGCTGATATCGATGATCACCGAATGGGGTTTCATGGCCCGCACCATTTCCTCACTGACCACCACCGGCGTGCGACCGGTTTCCGAATGAATAGCCCCGATGGCGACGTCAGCATCCAGCAACTCCCGACGTAGATAGACGGGATTCATAGCCGAAGTATACAGCTGGCGGCCGACGGAGGTCTGCAGCCGCATCAGTTTATGAATATTATCGTCGAATACCCTAACCTCCGCACCCATACCGAGAGCAGCCCGCGTGGCGTATTCAGCCACTACCCCACCGCCGAGAATAACGACTTTGGCGCTCGGTACGCCCGAAATTCCCCCGAGGAGCGTACCCGGGCCCCCATGGCTCGTACTCAGTAATTCCGAAGCCGTCTGGATGGCACACACACCGGCCATTTCACTCATGATGCGCACGATCGGGAAGCTACCCTCATCGTCCTGCATATATTCCATGGCCAGCGCGATGATACGCTTGTGCTTAAGCCGGTACAGGTATTCGGCATTGATGATCGGCAGTTGTAACGGGCTGATGAGTACGGTGCCCTCCTGCATCATGTCGATCTCATCCAGCGTCGGGGGAGCCACCTTGACGATGACCCGGGCCCGGCGGTAGACCTCCTGGGCGGAATAGGCGATCTCGGCTCCACACTCACTGAAGTCGTGATCGGAAAAGCTACTGGGAACGCCCGCCTGGGTTTCTACGAGGACACGGTGCCCGCGACTGGTGAGCGTATGGACACCACTCGGTACGATGGCCACGCGCTTTTCCTGCAGCGTGATCTCTTTCGGAATACCAATAAAGAGCTCCTCCGATTTGGATTCCACCGCGAGCGTCTCCGTCTGAGTCTGACCGTACCCTGAGGTCAGCTCCTTCGGCATATCAATCTTTTCCTTTTCCTTACTGCTCATATTGAAGCTTACGGCTAACCGGTAGTGATTTCTAGGTGGCGCCGGCCTCCGTCGGCGGAATCGTGGCGTAAGCGCAGAAAAACAACGCCATCCGGCAACAAGGGTTCTAAAACAGCCGGCCATTCTACAAAGACGGCCGATTCAGCGGTCTGCAGCAGCTCCTCGATCCCTGCATCCACCGCCTCCATAATGCTGTTCAGCCGGTACGCGTCGAGGTGGTAGATCGTTCCCTCGCGTCCGTCGTACTCGTTCACGATACTGAAGGTCGGGCTGGATACGGGCTCCGTCACCCCCAGCCGCCGGCACATTTCCGCCACCAGGGTCGTTTTGCCGGCCCCGAGCTCTCCTTCCAAGGCAAAGATCCGTTCGCTACCGGCGTGCGCCAGCACGCGTTCGGCAACCTGCGGCACTTCGGGTAGGCGATAGGTGATTTCCATGGGCCGAAAATAAAATGAGGTTGCCCACTTGCGTGGACAACCTCCGAGAATTTGGATAATGTATTCTTTATTTCTTAGCAACCAGGCTAAGGTTCAGGCCTACTTCATCGTTGATGATATTGTCCTGCGCGATACCGGCAATCGAGCCGCTACCGTACTGCATACCCCATTCGGTCCGGTCGATCACGAAATCAGGCGTGGTGGCCGTGATCTGATCGCCGTTCATGGTAATATTGGCGGGGATGGTAATGCTGCGGGAGGTTCCCTTGAGGGTCAGGTTACCGGTGATGTCGTGATTGTACTCGTCCTGTCCGTCAACGGCAGTAACGCCGGTGATTTCAAACATGGCGGTCGGGTGCTGCTCTACGTCGAAGAAGTCACCGCTCTTGAGG
>JBASAV010000615.1:0-3512 GCA_049650785.1 Lewinella sp.
GGCCCAAACGTCCATGTTGATCGAAGAGCAGGCCGGCAGCAGCGGGCTTTCGAAAGAAGTGATTGCCCAGGAACTCGGCTTCGAGAATACCTATAAGATCGACAACGAGATTTACATGCTCCGCTCCAAATACCTAATGGAGCGGGTGGTTAATCTACTTGGTCTGGATGTGAGTTTCTACCACCAGGGTTCGGTACGGGACGTAGAGATGTACAAGCCGGAGCATTTCGGACTGGTCCCCATAGATTCACTGAATACCGCCCTGTACGAGAGTAGCGAGCCCGTGGAATACGGAAGCGTGATGGTCCGTTTTGATAGCCCCAGTACCTTCTCACTCATCCGGTACGAGGGGGATACAACCTCCATGCGTTACGATAAGCCGTTCGAGATCGGTAACCGTCAGTTTGTACTCGCCATCTCCAATGAAGCCCCGATGGTAGGTACGCCGGATATTTACCAAGTCAGTGTGCGCAACCCAACCTCCGTTGCCGGTTCCTACAACAGCTCCCTCACGGTACGGCAGGTAGAAAGTTCAAGTGTGGTTAATCTGGGGATTACTGATCCGGTCCCGGAGAAAGCGAAAGACATTCTGAACGCGCTGGTGGCCGTATACGAGCAGCAGATCGTTGAGCAGCAGAGCCAAACCGGCGGACAGACCCTGGATTTTATAGAAGAACGACTTGATTTCGTAACCGATGAGCTTTACGAGGTCGAACAGAATGTAGCCTCCTTTAAGCAGAATGCTAACATAAGCGTCGACATAGCTACGCAGGGATCCAACTATCTGTCGCAAATGAATGAGGCTGACGCCCAGTTGGCGGAACTGCAAGTGCGCCAGCAGTTGGTGGAAGAGGTTCGCCGCATCCTAACGGAGGATAACAATTACGACCCGCTACCGCTGGCTTCTGAGGTGATCTCAGGTGTACTATCCGATCTGATCGTCCAGTACAATCAGTTGATCTACGAGCGGGACCAGCGCCTGGAATTTGTGACCGAAACGCATCCCACTGTAGCCACCTACAGCGAGCAGCTCAATAACATGAAGTCGAGCCTTCTACGGAGTGTCAACACGATCCTACGCGAAACCAACGAACGCGCATCCCGTATCGAGGACCGTATAGAGCCACTACAGGCTCAAATGAGCCGGATGCCGGCGAACGAGCAACGCCTGCTGCAGATCATGCGCGACCAGACCATCAAGCAGAACCTGTTCATCTTCCTGATGGAAAAGCGAGAAGAGGCGGCCATTACCATAGCGGCACAGACGCCCAACACGCGCATCATCGACCGGGCATCCAGTAGCTCCGTCCCCGTAAGCCCCAATGAGGCGATGATCTACCTATTCGCCCTGGGGGTCGGCCTGATCATACCCGGCAGTACCATCTTCCTGCGCGAACTGCTGGGGACGAAGCTGGGTACGGAAAAAGAGATCATGAAAATGCTCCCCTACCCCGTTGTCGGGCGCATTATAAAGAGCAAGGATCACGGTTCCATCGTCGTGACTAAAACCAACCGTAACGGTGTGGCGGAGGCTTTCCGTCTACTGCGTACGAACCTGGGCTTCATGCTGCCTAACGACCAGCCTTCGGTGATCATGGTTACTTCCAGCGTAAGTGGCGAAGGAAAGAGTTTCATCGCTACTAACCTTTCGGCCGCCCTGGCGCTATCCAAAAAGCGGGTGGTGGTTATCGGGTTGGATATGCGTAAGCCGAAGCTAGCCAAAATGGTCAGCGACATGAATGAACCGTCCAGCGAGGTTGGTTTGTCAAATTACCTCATCGGGCAGTCCAGCTATGAGGACGTTATTCGGCCTACGGACCACGAGGGTCTCTTCCTAATCCCCAGTGGTCCGCTGCCACCCAACCCGACAGAGTTACTGATGGATGGACGTATGGCCAATCTCATTCATCGCCTCCGCCAGGACTTTGACATCATTGTCCTGGATGCCCCGCCGGTGGGTGTGGTCACCGATGGCCTCCTGATGAAGGATTACATCAACGTTACACTCTTCATGGCCCGTGTAGGGGTAACACCGAAAAAGAGTATCAACTACATCACCGAAATGATCGAGGCCGGTAAACTACCGCGCCTGCATCTGGTCATTAACGGCATCGACCCGAAAGCATCCTACGGTTACGGGTACGGGTACTACGAATAGCGAGCGTCTCTTGCAGCGATTATCGAAGTTAACCTCGGCCTCGCCCAGCCTCTTTAAATGGGGCAAGCTACTGGGCGTGACCGGTGGCGCGCAATTGCTAATCCAGGGAACTGGGTTCATCTGTGGCATCTTCATCATCCGAATCCTCACTTCGGAGCAGTACGCCTACTACACCCTGGCTAATACAATGCTGGGAACCATGACGGTACTGGCCGACGGTGGCATCACCACCGGCGTCATGGCGCTGGGTGGCAAGAATTGGAAAAACCGCGAGGAGCTAGGAAAGATTTTATCTACGGGCATGCACATGCGGCGCCAGTTTGCCGTCTTCAGCCTGTTAGTTTCCCTGCCCATCCTTTTCTTCCTGCTACGGGAGCAAGGAATGATCTGGTGGCACTCCGTACTATTGATCCTTTGCCTCACACCCACTTTTTGGGCGGCGCTTTCCGGATCATTACTGCAGGTTGTGCCCAAACTTCACCAGGACGTGAACGACCTGCTGAAGATTAACGTCAGCATCAACATCTCCCGGGTGTTGGTCACTTTACCCTTCGTATTTTTCTTCCCTTTCGCCAGCGTGGCGATCCTGGCTACCGGGGCCAGTCAGGTCATGGGGAATCTCCGTTTCCGTAAACTGTCCCTCCGGAAAGCTGACTGGAAAACGGATTCCGACCCAGTTTACCGAGAGCAGATAATGGGTACGGTCAAGCGGATACTGCCGGGAAGTATTTACTACTGTGTCAGCGGGCAAATAACCGTTTGGCTCGTAGCTATATTCGGCAGCACCGAAAGCATTGCTAACCTGGGGGCCATCGGGCGATTGATGGTCATCCTAACGCTGGTCCGAATGGTGGTCGATATGCTGATCACCCCCCGGTACGCGCGTCTTCCTTCGGTCAAGAAAGCCGTGATCGCCCGTTTCTTTCAGATACTGGCCCTCGTTGCGCTTCTGTGCTCGTTTATCGTGGGTGCGGTATACCTTTTCCCGGAGGAGTTCTTGTGGATCCTCGGTGACAAGTATGCCGACCTGGAATACGAAGTTTTCCTGATGACCATAAGCAGCTGCCTATCTCTAGTTAGTGGTACGGCACATAATCTATCCACCTCCCGTGGGGTCATTCCCAATCCATACCTGTTCATCGGGACCACCATCGTGAGTCAAATCGCCCTGTTGGCACTGGTGGTTGACTATACCACTCTAGCCGGTGTGATCATGTTTTCTATCTACGGATCCCTGATCAACCTCGCATATCGCCTTATTGACTT
This sequence comes from Lewinella sp., assembly GCA_049650785.1. Taxonomy (GTDB): domain Bacteria; phylum Bacteroidota; class Bacteroidia; order Chitinophagales; family Saprospiraceae; genus Neolewinella. Next base: position 3,425 of record JBASAV010000615.1, read on the forward strand.
TTTGTACCGGACAATGGTAAAAATGGATTGGTCCGGGGAACCCACGTCTTAGACGGGGCAAACAACGTTTATATACACTATGAAGATC
>JBASAV010000616.1:0-3920 GCA_049650785.1 Lewinella sp.
ATTGAGGATGCCGAAGTCAAGACCCACGTTCACGCTTGAGGTCTCTTCCCATTTCAGGTCGGCGTCGTAAGCGTTCGGGCGGATGGTAGGCACGAACTCCTGGCCGAACTGGTACTGCGTCATCTGGTCGCTGTACTGGTATACGGGCAGGTAGAGGTAGTCGCCGAAGGCCTGGTTACCGGTGACGCCGTAACCAACGCGGAGCTTCAGGTCCGTGAAGGTGTTGGCCAGCGCGGAGGCAAAGTCTTCCTGCAGGATACGCCAGGCAAAAGCGGCGGAGGGGAACATCCCCCAGCGGTTGCTGGGGCCGAAGCGGCTAGACCCGTCACGCCGCAGCGATGCGGTGATCAGGTAGCGCTCGTCGAAGTTGTAGTTCAATCGGCCGAAGAACGAGATGAGCCGGTTTTCCACCACGCTGTTGAAGGCCACGATGTCTTCTGCCACTCCCGGGTTGGCGGTGCCGAAGGCATCGGTAGAGAGATCGCGCCCCCGGATGGAGGGGCCTTCGAAGTTGAAGTTCTGGTAGGAATAGCCCACCTGTAGGCTGGCCCGCTGGACGCCGAATTCTTTAGCGTACGTGAAGTAGGTATCGAAGAGTTTGCTGGTACGGAGATTGTTGGCAATGTTGATCTCGCCATCAAAGCCGTCGATCGCCTGGGTGGCGTAGGTAGTCGGGGCAAAGCGGTTGCTTTTGCCGCTATTGGCATCGAAGCCCAGGACCACCTTATAGGTTAGGCCGGGGATGAGGTCGTCGAATTTGTATTCCAGGTCAAGGTTCCCCAGGCCGCGGTAGGTGGTGCCCGTGTTGAGGATCTGCTCTGTGGCACTCACCGGGTTGCGGGGGGCCAGCGCAAGCCCGTACTCGAAGTAACCGCCGTACGCGGTATTGGCGGGGTCATAGATGGGCTGGGTGGGGTCCAGGTCCAGTGAGGCATTGATGACACCTGGGTCGTACTGGTTATTCTCGTTCGCACCCTTGAGGCTGGCACTTACGATCAGTTTATCGCTGAATAGCTTTTGCGAGAAATTCAGGTTCAGGCTGATGCGCTCGGTCTCTGCGCCACGGATCACGCCCTCCAGCTGCTGGTAGCCGGCGCTTACGCGGTAGGTGTTGGTTTCACCGCCACCGCTGATGCTCAGGTTCTGCTGGGTACCGTAGCCGGTTTGGGTCAGTTCATCAAACCAGTCCGTGGTGGCCGTTCCCAGGCTCTCCAGGCGGGAGGGGGCGGCGTACGTGACCACGTTGCGGAAGTCGGCGGCGTCAAGGTTCTGGGTGCGGTCGATTAATTCCGAAATGGTCCCTTCGGCGCGGTAGCTGATGCGGGGCCGGCCAGACTCTCCTTTCTTGGTGGTGATGATGATGACGCCGTTGGCCCCGCGCGATCCGTAAATGGCGGCGGCCGAAGCATCCTTCAGTACGTTCATCGAAGCGATATCGTCCGGATTGAGAAAGTTGAGCGGGCTGCGGCCTCCCGCCACGCCCTCGGGGGCTAGGGGTACCCCGTCTACCACGTAAAGCGGATCGTTGCTGGCATTGATGGACGTGCCGCCGCGGATGCGGACCGTCGGTGCCTCGCCGGGGTTACCGCTATTCGTGCTGATGTTTACGCCGGCAACCTTGCCGCTAATGAGGCTCTGGGGGGTCACGATCGCACCCCGGTTGAAGGATTCCGCCTCAATGGTACTGACGGCCCCGGTAAGGTCCTCTTTCCTTACCGCACCGTAACCCACGACCACTACCTCATCCAGCAGCTCGCCGGCGGTCAATGCCAGGTTGATCTCGTTGCGTCCGTTGATGTCTTCGGTGGTACCGGGGTAGCCGGTATAGCTGAACTGAAGTTGCGTGACCTCCTCGGGAACCTCCAGGGTATACGCCCCATCGAAGTCCGTTATGGTACCGGTCGACGTACCCACCGCCAGAATACTGGCTCCGATAAGGGGTTCTCCGGTCTCTTGATCTGTGATGATTCCCGAAACGGTTGTTTGGGCGAAAATGAACTGGGCACCAAGTAGGGCCGGCAAAAGCAGCAAGTGCTGCAGTCGGAGTAAAGTGTGCTGCATGTGTTGATTACATTGATGATCGAGGTCCATTCCGCCTTACGGTAGAATGGGGGCACAAAAGTCGCTAAAATTTTTCTTTCTCCGGTGTTAAAGTGTAAGGGAATCAATGCAATGCCGCTTACTTTTGACAAATCACCTCCCCTATTCTCTCGCCAGCCCCTTGATCAACCGGTCCTTTCCCAGGCGGGCAATGCGGCGGCGCAGATCGCTCGCCGTATCAATTTCCCACAACGAACCGAGGGCAACCGTGTAGGCGACAATGCAGCTACAAAACAGCATGGCCAGCAAATAATAGTAGCAAAATGCCTGCAACATCACGTTGCGCGCATCGATGGTACTCCCGTCGGTATAGATCACCCAGTCCAGGAACAGAAAAACGAATTCGCCGATCACCGTATCGATCAGGTAGGTGACGGGCAGGTAGATTAGCAGCAATACGATCAGCAGCCCGTAGCTGCTACCGAGATTCGTGTACGCCAGTCGGAAAATCTTGGGGAAGGGGACGGCTAAAAGGTAGCTTCCTACGGCCCACAACAGTAAACATGGCAGCGTAAGAAATACCAGCAGGGCTACTACCGTCCCGTTAAAGGCGAAGCAGATAGCCAGCAGTCCGCAGATTAGCAGCAACTGTAATTCCCTCCCGGCCTCAAACGGCGGTTGCTTCAGTTCGGTGAAGCGGAATACCAAGTTGAAAGCCAGCCGGAATAAAGCATAAAAACCAGCTGCCACCAGCAGCGTATAGGTGATCTCCCGCGATTCCCCGAAGGATGTCAACAAGCGGTAGAAATTCTCCACGTCCCCGAAGAAGTAGCTGACGAACCGATAGCGTTCCGCCGCCGCGGGACCAAAGGCGAAGGACAGGGTACAAAACCCGAGGGTGATAAGTCCGCCCATTAACAGTAAGCGGCCAAGCCCCCGGCCGAGTAAGCCAAAGGTTGTAGACAACTGCTCCCCCAGCGTTCGGATCTGCCGGAGTTCGTAGGTTTCGCTGGGCTCTTCCGTCGGTCTACGGCCGGCAGTTTGCTCGGGGGGACCACTCCGGGCTATCACGCGGGGATAAACCACGTAGTACCACCCGATGAAGGTGAAGCAGAGTACGATGAACACCAAGCGCAGCCCTTCGGGTAGGTCCGTCTGCCGCGTAACGTAGCCTTCCAGGGTGCCGGCAATGATGAACAGGGGAACCGTACCCAACATGATCTTCAGTCCGTCCCGGGCCGACCGCACAAAGGCTTGCAGGCGGGTCAGCGTACCCGGAAAGAGCAGGCCGCTGCCGAGGGTCAGGCCCGCCCCGCCGGCGATCACGATGCTACTGATCTCCAGTGCCCCGTGGATCCAGATGGTGAGCAGACTTTCGCGAAAGACCCCTTCATCGCTGCTCAGGTACACCAAACTGGCAAAGATCTTCTCCAATCCGTCACCCCCCGCCGTGAAGACCCAACTCAGCCCCTTCGCGGCCCAGTCCAGGCCGGGCGGCAGGGTCAGTTCCGAAAAGGCACCGCGGTCGAAGAAGAAATACTGGAACACCCCAAGCATTACCCCATTCCGAATCAGCAATACCACACTCCCTACGCAGAAGAACGCCCCCGCGATAAAGGTCAGAAAAGCAACCAGCAGGTTATTCAGCGTGATGTAGAGTGTCATCCCAAACGCGTCGGGCGCTTTGTAGACGGCCATCGGATCTCCACCGGCGATATTCGCTTCCGTCATCGCGACGTAATCTGCCCCCAGGATGGTTTCGGCGAATGCGGCATCGATCCGATAGCTCAGCACGCCGATTCCCATCGACAGCACGAAGATCAGCAGCGAGATGAACAGAGGGCGGCGGCGCTGGTAGACCACCCAAGGCAGTTCGTGAC
>JBASAV010000617.1:0-3799 GCA_049650785.1 Lewinella sp.
GGCCGTGGTGGCATCTACGTCGTAGATGCTGACATCCGTCGGAACCGCGGGAGGGGAGGAATCGAAGTCATCCGGTAGGGCCAGGTTGAAGTCGAAGCGGGCTACCCCCAATCCGTTTTCCCGACCGTAGTCGCTACCGGTCAGTCCCTCCCGTTCCTCCAGAAGGGTCCAGTTGACGCCATCGTTCGACGCTTCGCAACGGAAACCCTGAATGGTCTGCCAGGTATAGGTGCCGATGGCAATACCGGTGGGGTAGACGGTCACATCGTTGAAGCGCAGCGTGACGTCCTTACCCGGCGCGACGTACCAGTGCGTATCGTTCGCATCGTCGAATGCCTTCCAGGGGCCATCGAAGTTGTAGATGTTTTCATTGCTGCTGCTGATCGTTACCGCACCCGATCCGTCAGCCGTGGTGAGGGCATCGAAGGGAAGGGCACGATCTCCCATCATCCAGTCGATATTGACCAGCTGGCGGCTGTCGCCGGCATCACCCAGGGCGGTAAACCGCAAGTACGTGTAGCCATCGGCTACGGGGGGATCCTCCGTAGTGATGGTCAGCGTGCCCGGGGCGGAAGGGTTAAATTCACTGTCGTAGGCCACTACCTCCACCTCGTAGGATGTACTTGGTTGCAGGTCGCCCTGGGTGAAGGAGGTGGTTTCGGTAAAGCCCTGATTGATCCCGTCGAAGAAAACGGAATAGCCGGCGATACGGCCGGACGCATCCTCCGCCGCCGGCCAACTCACGGTTACGGAACTTTGTGAAAGGGATGCTACAGCGGGCGCGGGCGATGCCGGGGCTACCGTGTCGATGGTTACGGGATCGGTGCCGAATAGAAAGTCGGCGTCCGTAGCCGAGGGTGAGAAGTAGCTGTTGTCCATATTGGCGGGAGACGTGTAGATGTTCGTCCAGCCCACCGTCGGGTCGTTGCTTCCTTCCACGCGGAAGGAGGTTAAGGCACTCCAACTGGGACGCTTTATCCGTACCCCGGTTACGTAGACCGGACGGCCGATGAATTCCAGCGTGTATTCCCGCTGCCCGTCGGAGGGGTCGGCAACGTAGAGTTCCGCGCTCGCGGATTGATCGAATAGCAGGTATCCGTTGTACGGGGCGCTGCCGTAAAATTTGGCCTCCACCGTACCGGCATTACTTTCCATGGGTAGGCGCGGGTACGTCACCTCGCCGTTCAGAAAGGTGACCTCACGCACGAGGCTGCCAGCGTACACGTCATCGGCCACGAAGCGGACGTAGCGGTAGCCGGTGGCGGATGTTTGGGCGTAGGCCGTGGATGCGAAGCATAGTAGCGTCACCAGCAGCGACAATTGAATAGGTAGTTGGTGTTTTACGTATCTGGAGAGTTTCGTTGTAATGGGTTGCACAGATGGGTATAGCATGAATCGAAAGTTGTAGCGTGATGGAGGTTTAGGTGGGACCTGTCTAGGTTCCGACGCCAAGATGCCATCCAGGGCGCGTCCAACTGTGATGTGATGTGCTGATACCGGCCTGCAATTCGGGGTGCGCGCCCGGGTAGGTATGCAAAGTGATCCGATCGGCCTCGCCGTGCAGAGAGAGGGTATGGCCGGACAGTTCGCCGGTGTACGCTCAAATCCCTACTTTGCCGCGATGAAAGCATCGCCCCGCATCGTCTTCATGGGTACGCCCGAGTTTGCCGTACCCAGTTTAGAGAAACTCGTAGAAGCGGGGTACCCGGTCGTTGGCGTGATCACCGCTACGGATAAAATGGGCGGCCGCGGGGGCAAACAACTCCTCGAAAGCCCCGTGAAGAAGGCCGCGCAGCGATTGGACATTCCTGTCCTGCAACCGAAGAACCTAAAGGATAGCGGGTTTCAGGAAGAACTGCGCTCGCTCAAGGCGGACCTGCAAATCGTCGTGGCCTTCCGCATGCTTCCGGAAGCGGTGTGGGACATGCCGTCGCTGGGCACCTTCAACCTGCACGGCTCCCTGCTGCCGAAGTACCGGGGGGCCGCACCGATCAACTGGGCCGTCGTCAAGGGTGAATTAGAGACGGGCGTAACGACCTTTTTCATCCGGCACGAAATTGACACGGGTGACATCTTGCAGCAACTACGCATTCCCATCGGAGAGAACGATACCGCCGGTGACGTACACGACCGAATGATGCACGATGGCGCCAACCTGGTCGTCGACACCGTACGCCAGATTGAGGGGGGCGACTACGCCCTGAAAAAGCAGGACGACGGTGCCGCCACCCCGGCGCCGAAACTGAACCGGGAGATGGCCCGCATCGATTTCGACGGGCCCGCCCGCGAGGTACACAACTTCGTTCGTGGACTCAGTCCCTGGCCGGCGGCCTGGACCTTGCTCGACGGGGACCAGCTCAAACTCATCCGCACCCGCGTGGAAGCCAAGCGGACCGATCTGGCGCCGGGTACCGTGGTGACCGACGGCAAGACACAGTTTAAGGTCGCCTGTCAGGATGGCTTTTTGTACGTCCATAAATTGCAACTCGCGGGCCGCAAACGGATGGACATCGAAGAATTTCTGCGTGGGGTCGACATTGCAGCTGGCACCCTGCTAGGGTAGCAAAATGCCGGGGCGGGTTTCGTAATTTGGGCCTTTAACCCCCCAACCCAGCCCGATGAAATTCACCCTGTTCTTTCTGCTGGTCTGCGGCACCCTTACCGCACAGGACCTCTACTTCGTTGATGAACCCACCCTCACCCCCGACGGTAGCGAGATCATCTTCAGCTACAACCAGGATCTCTGGCGCGTACCCGCCGCGGGGGGTATGGCCGATCGCATTACCGCACTGGAAGGCAACGAGACCAACCCCTCGATCAGTCCCGACGGCCAGTATCTGGCCTTTAGTGGCAATCAGTACGGAAACCTGGACGTGTACCTGATGCCCCTGGCCGGCGGCGCGATCCGCCAACTGACCTACCACGAGGCGGACGATAAGGTAGAAAGCTGGTCGTGGGATAATGACCGCATCTACTTCACCTCGGGCCGCGATAACCGGATGTCTACCTACACGGTCACGGTGCAAGGGGGCACGCCCCGGCGGCACTTCGGGGAGAACTACTTCAATACCGTCCATAACGCCGTCGAGCACCCGGATGGCAGTATCTACTTCAACGAGAGCTGGGAGAGTAGCCTCTTCGTACACCGCAAACGGTACCGGGGTCCCTTCAATCCGGAGATCAAGCGGTACGATGCGGCTTCGGATACCTACAGCAAGCTGACCGACTGGGAGGGAAAAGATATGCTGCCCGTCATCGATCGGGAAGGGGAGGTGTACTTCGTCTCGGACCGGGATAACGAGGAGTACAATCTTTATCGGCTAACGGAGGGCGGAGCCGAACGTTTGGTCGACAGCGAGCAGTCCATTTTTTCTCCCGCCGTAAGCGCCGACGGTAGCCGGCTGGCCTACATAAAGAATTACCAACTGTACACTTTCGACCCCGCCTCTGGGCAGGAAACCAAGGTGCCGGTAACCGTCAGCGGATTCGAGAGCTTGGCCAAGCAGCAGGATTTTAAAACAGGCGGCAACATCACCGCCTTCGACGTAGCCCACGACGGTAAAAAGATCGCCTTTGTATCGAGGGGTGAACTCTTCGTCGCAGACGAGGAAGGCAAATTCATTCGCCAGCTACAGACCGGTCCCGGCCGCGTACGGGAAGTGAAGTGGCTGAAGGATAACCTGACTTTGCTATTCAACCAAACGGTCGATGGCTACCTCAACTGGTTCACCCTGCCAGCCGACGGTAGCGGTGAGATGACCCAACGAACCGACGACGACCGCAACAACCGTAGCCTGGT
>JBASAV010000618.1:0-8310 GCA_049650785.1 Lewinella sp.
ATGTGAATCTTGGATGGAGCGTGGTTCCGCAGCAGGTCGTACGCCCCCTGAAAAGCATAACCGAAGGCGGAAAGTCGTCCCCGCGAGTAGATAAGTAAACGCTTCATGGTCTATTCAAGCAGAGGTATCGGCCACATGTTCGGGCCTATAACCAGCCTATTTCGCCATTGAGGACAATGTAACCGATCAGGGCAATGAAGGGGGAAATCCAGGCCGAAAGCAAGAGTTGGTAATAGTTCCGGGTCACCCGGCTGGGCTCCACCCATTCTACCAGGTAACTCAGTATCCAGATCGCGAGTGCTATGGCGCCCAACACCGCGCAGATGAGGGTGCCGAGATACGAATTGAAGATCAGCAGGAGCAAATAAATAATAAGCTGGCCGATTACCGCGATGAGGAAATTCACCGGGAGCGTTCCTCGGTGATCATCGCGCGCGTGCGGATACGCTCCAGAACGTGGTTACCCACCCGTTCACCCTGCGCCACACCGTAGTCGATAGCCGGACGATAATGAATCCCTCCGTAAAGGCGACTGATCGCCGCTTCTTCGCTCGCGGCAAGAAAACTGGTGAATTTACGGGTGGGCAGATCGTATTCCTCCTCGCTATCGTCGTCAAACGTAAAGTTGTCGCCGTAGATATCCGTGAGCACGATGGCGCAGGCGCGGCTCACGACGGAGTGACCACTAGTGTGCTCGGGAAAGGGTGGCGTTTGTAGCAGGGGACGCCATTCCTGATCGATGTGCCGGTTGATGAAGGTTTCCGGGCGGACGAGTTTGCTGCGGTACTTCTCGTCCCAGCAGCTGATGAACCCGTCAAACATGGCGATGCTGGTGGCTGCGTAGGTTTCGACCGTCCGGGCAAAATCAGCGTCGGCTTTACGGGCCGCAATGGCCGAGATATTAATCCAGTGCCCACCGGGGGTGATCTTTTTAGTGGCAAACATAAGGTGACCGACCGTGTGGCTGACGTAAGGGTTACAGTCCCAGAACTGGGCTACGGCCTGCCGCTCGGCCGACTCCTTTTCGCTTACTCCGGTAAACACCGTGTATACTTCATCCACTTCGGCCATCCACTTACTGTCGGGATCCAAACTGTACTCCGTGGGTGGCGGGGGGATGAATTGGTTGGCACTATCGAGCGTGAAGGGGCGAATTTTCATCCAACTCGGTTCGATGCCATCCATATAATCGGGAGGCGTGGGTTGCCACTTCGCTTCGTCGTCGGTAATGGAGTACTTCGGGAACGTGCGGGTTTGCTTGTACATATCGCCATCATACCACGCAATCACGTGGTCGGCTACGGCTTCCCCGTAGGCCACCGACGCGTCAAATACTTCTACGGGCATCCGAATTTGCTGAAACTCGGTGAACAGCTCGTCGCGGAAGGCATCCATTTTTTCCTCGCTAAAGATCATGCTCTTGCCTACCTTCCACTGGGCGACCACGGCCGCCAGAGGATATGCGATCTCCACGTTGGCGGGCGGCGGCGGAGTGGGTTCCAAGTGCTCGATCTGGCCGGCCAGGCTCACGAGGTTGGGGTCCCCGGCGGCCATCGCCTCGTATCCCGCGATACTGGAGTAGGAATAAATACGGCTGGCTACGGGCGGAGAGAAGATGTCGTGAACGATCACATCCGTCAACTGCTTCACGGAGCGATGATAAAATTCCGGATCGGCTATATCGCGGGCGTAATCCGGATTAACATCCTCTTCGCAGGCGGTACACAGCGCGAAGAACAGGAAGAGACAGCTTAATCGACTAATTCGCTTCATAGGTGGAGGTGCTGAATTAAAGCAAAAACCAGGCAGCACGTCTTTGCGGAGGCACCAAAGGTACGAAGTAGCCGGATTTTTCTGCGATCCAACCGCCGACATATTACCCTATAAACAGCAGAAAATCGCGGCCTTAGCGGCAGAAGGCGGGGTAATTGGCCACCAGGAAGGAGTCAACCATTCGCGCGTAGGTATCCGGTTGCCAGACGATATTGTGTGCGTGCCACGCGCCCCAGTCCAGCGGGCGGTAGGTGAGTAAATCGGGCCGTATCCGTTCGGCGATGCGATCAGATTGCACGGGAGCCGTGAGGGTGTCCTGGCGGGAATGAACCAGCAAGACCGGTGTGGTAATACTTTCAGCGTACCGTAATGGGCTAGCCGCCGCAAAATCGGTACCGTTACGTAAGCCCACCCAGGTGAAGGTTCCGGGGGTTAGCCAGGAAAGGACGGGGCCGAAGTCCCGTTTACCACGTTCCGTGATAGCCGTCTCCCAGTCCGAGTAAGGGCTTTCCGCGACTACGAAAGCTGGACTAACACCACCGGATCCAGCCCCAATCAAGGCCGTGGAGGCTCCCCAACTCTCGCCTACCCACCCGATTTGCTGATCTGACAGCCCCGTGGCTTGCCGCAGGAATTGATGGGCGGTCACCAAATCCGCGGCTTCATTCACTCCACCCGTGGCGTAGGCTTCGTCGCTGTCCCCAAATCCGCGATGATCGTACAGGAGCAGATCGCACCCGCAACGGTCAAACACCGGCGTATACTTCAGCATCGCCACCCGGGTATCGTTGTAGCCATGCGCCAGAATGATCCCGCAGGTGGAGGTATCCTGCCGGTACAACCAGGCGCGCAAGGTGAGTCCGTCAACGGGGCTGGTGAAACTGACCTCTTCCCGTCGTGGGAGCGTAGTTTCGATACTGTCCAGATTGAGGTGCCAGCGCTCTTTGGCTATCCGGTAAGACTCGTCCAGACTCCGGTGCGGGGTGTCGAGTACCATCCCGCTAACGAAAAAGGTAATCAGCAGGTAAATCAACAGGATGGCCCCCAAACCGACAAGTAGCTTCTTCATTTGGACACCGAATGTACAAGGGAGCGCGTTACCTTGTCCAATTCTTATCTTCGCGGCCGGTTATCATGGCGTCACTCGAGAAAAAACATCGCTTTCAATCCCTGCTCCAGTTCCTACTGGCGGTGGTGCTGCTGATCGTCATTAACGTACTGGCCAATGCGCGCCTCGGGGGCGTTCGGTTATATTCCGCCCTGGATCTGACGGAGGATGGCCGGTATACCCTAACCGATAATACTATCCGCCAACTGGATTCCCTGCGCGAGCCGATCTACATTCGCATCTTGCTCGACGGGGAGCTACCGGCAAGCTATGACCGGCTGCGCACGCGCGTAGCGGAAACGCTGGAAGACTTCACCGGCTACACCAATGCGATAGAGTACGAATTCGTGGATCCGCTGGCGGGAGATCCCGAAGATGTCCGGGAGCGGCAGGAGGCCATGCTCGAGGACGGGATTTTTCCCCTGACCGATTACCAGCAAACCGCGGGGGAGCGAACCACCAAGGCTATCTATCCCTACGCCCTTTTCTACTACGGCAACCGTTACCGGGTAGTGCCCATGCTGGAGACCACGCGGCCCGATGTACCCCTCGCGGTCCAACTGAATCAGGCCGAAAATTTGATCGAGTATAAGTTCGTGCAGGCGATCACGAGCCTAACCGAAAACGATAAACCGATCGTGGGCTTTACCCTTGGCAACGGGGAACTGGAAGGGAGGCGAACGTTTAACCTGGTGTCCGAACTCCGGAAGGATTATGAAGTGGGTCCCGTGTACCTGGATAGCTTTGCCACGATACCCCAGGAGATTGAGGTACTTATCGTAGCCAAACCGACCGTACCCTTTACCGACTTTCAGTCCTTTAAACTGGACCAGTACATCATGAACGGCGGAAAGGTCCTTTGGGCGATGGACGCCGTGGCCATGGATTTCGACAGCCTGCGGGCTACGGGGGAAGCCTACCCCCAGACCCGGGAGTTGGGCCTCGAAAACCTGTTCTTTCAATACGGTTTCCGGTTGGGTAATCAATTGGTGCTGGACCTGGTCAATACGCCGATACCCATTGTCACCACTCAGGGGCAATCCGGCCCAAAACCGACCCTCGTACCCTTTCCCTACCACGTCCTGGCCCTACCCGACGCCGACCATCCCATCGTGCAGAACATCGACGGCGTTGACCTGCGCTACCCGACCCTCATCGAGCAAGTGGAGGGAAGTCAGGGCGTCCGCGAAACGGTTCTCCTTTCGAGCAGTACCAATAGCCGACGGCAGCGTCTGCCCTCCCCGATCGACCTCGACGCGCAGAAATTCAGCGTGGATCTGGATCGATTCAATGAAAGTAATCTTCCGTTGGCCCTGCTGCTGGAGGGCACCTTCGAAAGTCCGTACGCTAACCGTTTAAGTCGGGAGAACGAGGCGACGCTCCGGCAGAGCGGCATGAGTTACCGTGCGGAGTCGGTCCCCACATCCATGATCATCGTCAGCGACGGAGATGTGCTGGCCAACAGCGTGAATAGTCGGGGAGAGGTCGGCTTTCTAGGAGTAAATCCGTACTCCAAGATTCCATACGCCAACAAGGCTTTTATGCTGAACGCCATTGAGTACCTGCTCAACCCGGATGGCGTGATCACCAGCCGCAGCAAACAGGTAAAACTGCGCCTACTGGACCAAAACCGGGCGCTGGCCGAAGCCGGCTACTGGCGCGCTCTGAACCTGGGTGTACCCCTGGTTTTACTAGCCATATTCGCCTGGTTGTTTAATTTCCTTCGCCGGCGCCGGTACGCCCGAAACTGATCGTGATGCAGCGAACGCTTCTACTTCTTATCGCCGTGGTGATCCTCGGGGGCGTGGCCTACTTCGCCACGCTCGACCCCACCGCGAAGGAGTTGACCGACGACCGGTCCTTCGGTTATCCGGAGACGGATGACATCGCGCGCATCTTTATCGCCGACCGCGAGGGCAATCAGGCCGAACTGACGAGAGGCGGTCCAACCGGCTGGAAATACTACGACCAGCCGGCCAATGCCAACGTCATGAAAAACCTGCTACAGGCCGTTGAGCAACTGGAAGTACGCAGTCTGCCGGCCAGTGCCGCCGTCCCGAATCTGGTGCGCAACCTGGCGGGGGGCGGCATCCTGGTACAATTATTCGATGCGGGCGGGGACAAACTCCGTGGTTACTACATCGGCGGCGGTACGAGCGGTGAACTCGGAACGGCGGCTATCGTGGAGGGAAGCGATAATCCGTACATCGTCCATCTACCGATGTGGAGTGGCAACGTGCGCCACCGCTTCAATCTGCAGGGCGATGAATGGCGATCCAAGGTACTCTTCGCCGTCGATCCCGAAGGCGTAGAGTACCTCAGCATCGCTTATCCGCGGCAGGAAAGCAAGGGGTTCCGGATGGAGAAAACCGCTGGGGGAGGTTTCCGGCTCAGTCCATTGGTTACTTCGGCCGGTCCCGTCAAAGAAATCCCCTTCGGTGTGGCCGAGAGCGTGCTAAGCAGATACGAGCGGTACTACATCAGTCGCTTCCAGAACGAAGATGAGGACGGCCGGCGCTCGGCGGAGGGCCGGTTGCCGTTCGCCACGATCCGGATCAAGGAAGCGGGCAAGCCGGAACAGGTGGCCGAAGTCTATCCGCAATACCGCTTTCCCGATTCGCCCGATCGGGAGTTGATGGCCTACCGAGCGTATATCAATGACGGGGAGGATTGGGCACTACTGGCCATTGAAACCACCCAACCCTTACTAGTCGGTTATGATTCGTTCTAGCCGCAGCCGCATTCTATTAGTTACGGGCCTGCTCATCGCTACCGTTATGCTGGCCAGCTCCCACCGGGAAGCGTGGGGCTTTTTCGGCCATCGCCGGATCAATCGTCTGGCGACCTTCACCCTGCCGACCGAGATGATGCCTTTCTTCCGGGGGCAGATCGACTACCTCAGCGAGCACGCCGTAGACCCGGATAAACGACGGTATGCGGCGGAGGGAGAAGCTGTCCGGCACTACATGGACCTCGATATTTACGGTACGCCACCCTTCGACAACCTCCCACGTGACTACGCCGCCGCCCGGATGCAGTACGGCGCCGTACTGGATATTCAGGCCGGTGGCGATACCATCGCCTGGGAGTTGGATACCATTCTACGGGAGGATGACATCGTGCTGCTACGCTCCGCTGACCATACGGTAGACCTCCCGCTACGATCCTTCCAGCGGCTGTGGTACGGTAACCTGGAAACCGACCGAACCGATAGCCTGCTGCGGCTAGGAGTTCCCATGAAGGGACGCCACTTCGAACTGCAGGAATCATTCAGCGATCACGGTATACTCCCGTATCATCTGGTAGCTTACCACCGGCGGTTGACCCTGGCGTTTGTCGACGGGGATGCTGACCGGATTTTACAGTTGGCCGCCGAGATGGGGCATTACGTGGGGGATGCGCACGTGCCGTTGCACACCACCGAAAATTATAACGGGCAGCTGACGGGGCAGAACGGCATCCACGCCTTCTGGGAGAGCCGGCTGCCGGAGCTCTTCGCCGACTCGGAATACGATTATTTCGTGGGCCCGGCTGCGTACATCGACGATCCGGAGGCGTACTACTGGGACATCGTACTGGAAAGTCACTCGCTGGTCGATAGCGTACTGCATACGGAGCGCCGGCTGAGCGAGCAATTTGCCGCGGATCAACAGCTCTGCTTTGAAGAACGATCGGGCCGGCAGGTCCAAACGCAGTGCACCGAGTACGCCAGGGCCTGGTCCGACGCCATGGCCGGCATGGTGGAGCAGCGATTTCGAGCGGCAGTTCACAGCGTAGGCTCGGTCTGGTACAGTTGCTGGGTAGACGCGGGGCAGCCGGACCTAACGGCATTGACCCGACCCGAGGATGTCGCCACGGACACGATGGCCGTCGAACATAAGGTGCATGCGCTTCGCCCCCATGAATAGCCGGTACTGGGCGTTGGCTGCGGGCCTATTCTTCCTGGCGGCCCTGTTCAGCGTAGGTCACCACCAGGGGGACGAGCACTTTCAAATTCTGGAGTTCGCCGCTTATAAGCTAGGACTTGCTACGGCCGAGGACCTGACCTGGGAGTACCACGAGCGAATGCGGCCGGCATTACAGCCCGCTATGGTCTACGGGTTGCACCGGCTGTTGGAAGTTGTTGGCCCCGTCGATCCCTTCGGGCTGACCTTTATCCTTCGATTTGTATCCGGACTGCTCACGCTGGCCGTAACGATGATCATCTATTACCGATACTGTCCGAAAAATTCCCAACCGTGGTGGCTGGCACTCGTGCTTTTTCACTGGTGTCTATACTATAATGGCGTGCGTTTTTCTAGTGAAAACTGGGGCGGGCTCGCCGCGATATGTGGGATGCTACTGTTTCCGCTGCATCTCCCGGGAGACAGATGCTACACCCCTACGGGAGGCCGTAGCGCCCTGTTTGCGGGGGTGTGCTTCGGATTGGCCTTCCTATTTCGGTACCAAATGGCCCTGTTTGTGGGAGGCTTTTATTTGTGGTGGATCATCTACTACCGCCAACGCTGGTCCGCCCTCTGGACATCCATGCTCGGTGCGGTAGGCGTTGTCGCACTGTGCTATCCCCTATCCTTTTGGCTCTACGGTGAATGGACGCTGCCGGCCTGGAATTACTTCCGTGCCAACTTGGTGGCGGGCAAGGCGGCCGCCTACGGTACCCTACCCTGGTGGGGCTACGTGGAACTGGTTTTTTTGCGGGGTATTCCACCGCTGGGATTGCTGTACCTGGTGGGTACGGGATATTTCCTTTACCACTATCGCAGGGATCCATTAGCGTGGGCGGTGGGCCTCTTCGTGTTGGTTCATTCGCTGATAGGCCGCAAAGACATTCGCTTCCTGTATCCGCTTATCCCGCTTTTGCCGGTCATGATGGCAGGTGCCTGGCAGAGCGCGGGCAGACTTGTCAGACAACGTGTGGGCCAGCAATCGCTGAAGCTATTTGGATGGATCTGCGTCATCCTCAACTGCCTGCTGCTGATCGCGGTGATCTTCCGACCCGCCGCCTCGGAGATCGCCCCGCTTCGGTATCTGTACCGGGCATACCCGGGGCCGGCAACCCTGACCGGACCGGATGCCCGCATCATTGGGGCGGAAGGCGCTACGGGACGCTTTTATCACCGACCCACTCACCGGATCGTTCCGGATGGGGTAATGGCTTCTTCCTGCGCTCCGGCGCCCTGTCTTTATCTGGTGAGAACGCGTGACGTACCGGTCCCACCCGCGGCGGCCACGCTGGTCTACACCGATCGTCCGGATTGGCTATTGCGCTACCTTCCGTTTGACCTCTTGTCGAAAGAAAAGTGGTGGTATATCTATTCCCTTCCGTAAAGGACGGCGCGGTATGTCCCGAACCGACGGGGCCTTACTATATTTGCCCCCCATGACCGCCCACCCCGACAACATCACCAGCCGCTGGACCCTGGAAGAGC
>JBASAV010000619.1:0-2188 GCA_049650785.1 Lewinella sp.
ATGCCGGCCTGACCGAATTCGGGGGATTCTTCGAATTTACCGAAGAGAGTTTCGATAAGGTCACCTCGCTGAATCTGAAGGGTACTTTCTTCCTGACCCAGGCTGCTGCACGGCACTTTCGGGATCAGGGGCAGGGGGGCCGCATCGTGCTCATCGGCTCGACGGTAGGGAACAGAGCCTACCCCAATCTGGTAGCCTATGGTATGTCAAAGGCCGGGATCACGATGCTGGCCGAGCAACTTACCCTGGAACTATCCCCGTTGGGCATCACCGTCAATACGGTGTCGCCCGGCGCCACCCTGACCGAGCGGACGGAGGAGGAAGAACCCGATTACGCCGGTGTCTGGGCCCAGCTCAATCCGGACGGACGCGTAGGACTGCCCGAGGACGTAGCGGCGGCCGTCGGCTTTTTCCTGAGCCCCGGAGCGGGGCACGTGACCGGTCAGCAAATATTGGTGGACGGCGGGTGGGCCAACTATTCCGCCTCCCCCGCTTTTGTGGATCAATTGTTAGCGGCGGAAGCGAAAAAAGAGGAGGCCTAGTTTCACCTTTTGTACGTTTGCACGTTCAACAAACGGAACTACCTCACTAATCCGAATCTACTATGCATCGCAAGACATTTTACGGCTTTTTGCTCTGTGCCCTCGTCTTCACGTTCGGCTGTAATACGCCGTCTAACGGCTCTACCGAAGAAACCACCGATACCACGTCGACTTCCCAGCCCGCAACGGATACCGGAAGCAGTGGCATGCAGGGCAATGACCAATACACCGTTTCTACACTAGACACTACGATCAAAAGTCCCCGTAAAGAGCTCAAGGGAACGATCGACGGTGTGGACGTAACCATCAACTACGGCAGCCCCTCGGTCAACGAACGGAATATCTACGGTGACCTCGTACCCTACGGACAAGTGTGGCGTACCGGTGCCAACGAAGCCACCCGTATCACCTTCGCGGACGACGTAACCATCGGAGAGGAAAACAGCCTGGTCCCCGCCGGCACCTACTCTCTCTTCACTCTTCCTGCCGACAAAAGCGACTGGACGATCATTCTCAATAAGACGGCCGATCAATGGGGTGCCTACGATTACTCCGAAGACGACGACCTGATCCGGGTCAAAGGCATGTCCGAGCCGGCTTCCTCCCCCGCTGAACGCATGGATTTTGCACTGGACGGCCAATCGGTCGAAATGACGTGGTCCGACCTCGTCGTTAGCTTCCCCGTTACGGCGGCCTCCCGCTAACTCTGGTTTTTCGTTACCGTCCGGAGCCGCCGTCCCCCGGCTTACCGCCCCGGCCGAAAAGATCGCGCCCCTCGCTTGGTTTAGGTACCTCGCGGGGGGCTTCTTCGTATTTATGGGTGAAGACCTGCTCTTCTTCCTGCCACAATCCCCGCTCGTCCATCTGCAGGAGGTGGTAGCTACCGTCCGGTACCTGGACCGGACCTTCTCCGTTGCTGCCCGGCATCATGATTAAATTCTCGTAGAGGATACCCCCCAGCTCGGGATCTTCGCGCACGGCAACGGTAGCCTCAGCGGCATACTCTAGTATGATCCGCGCCCGATCCGCCAGCAGCAGACCGGAGTCGGTATAGGTGCTGAAAACCGGTAGCCCGAATTGGGCTTTTCCCTCCGTGTCAAAATGCAGCACGTCGATAATTTTGCGACGTCGATAGGTGCTATAGCTATCGTATCCAAGGATGAAATAGTAGGGAAGGCCTTGAAAGGTGCTACCTGGCACGATGTCGTAAATGGCGTAGCCTAACCAGTTATCCGCGCCCACGAGAGCATTCTCGGGGTTTTCCAGCCAGTTATCACCACGGTCCACCAGAGGAGTCAGCTGTAGATCTTGCGCCTCGCGCTGGATAGCGCCGTAGTGGTGGTACTGTTCCCGGTCCACGTTGAGTTCCCACGTGAAAATGCGAAAGGTACTGTCGGGGGCGTACTGAATGGACAGGCCGGGTATGTCGCTGAACGTATAGCGGAAGGAGTGAGGCCGGTCAAGCGTTTGCACTAACTCCTTAATCAGATCCCTAGTGGCCTCAAAGCGCTGGGTTTGCGAGCTGTCGGTGTAGACCCGCTCGACCAGCTGGGCCATCTGCTCTTCCCCACCGATCATCGCGTGTCGATCGGCATCGGACAGGGTCTGTCCGCTGACGGGGACGGACAATGGGAGTAGAGTAGAAA
>JBASAV010000620.1:0-4863 GCA_049650785.1 Lewinella sp.
GTTCCCAACGTACGGGAGGCACCCCGGGCCGGTAACGACTTCTTCCAGCCCAAAGAGGACCGCAACGTCATCCTGTCAAACGTGATCCAGGATATGATCGATGCGGAATCCAATATGATGTGGGCCGACGAATTGCCCTACGGCATTGAACAGGTAAGCCGGGAATACACGCTCGGCATGATCGCCCGGGTTGCCCTGCAGCGCGGAGGCTACTACCTGCAACCCGACCTGACCCAGGCGCGGGAAGCAGACTACCTGGATTACTACCAGATCGCTAAGGATTACACCGGAAAGCTCGTGGAGCTAAAGGACCGGGAACTGCCCAGTGATTTCCGCCAAGTATTCTTGAATAACGCCAAGTTCGCCTCCCCCGTAAACGACGATATCCTCTTCGAGGTACCCTTCGCACTGGGCAACGGTGACGTGGGTTGGAACATCGGAGTCACGGTACGGGGTGGCGCTACGGCGGCCCACGCATACGGATCCGGCAACAACTACATGTCGATTCCTCCTACCTACTACTATTCCTTCGATACCGCCGATATCCGCCGTGATGTAACCTGTGCCTTCTGGTTCGTGGACGTTGACGGCAACAAGTACGTTATCAACGATATCAATAATATTTCTCAGGGCAAGTGGAGCCGCTGGTACCTGGATTCGCCTCCCGGCGCTTCTTCCGCCAAGGGGACCGGTATCAACTGGCCGATGCTACGCTACTCCGACGTGCTGCTGATGCACGCCGAGGCGGAAAACGAGCTCAACGGCCCCACCGAGACGGCCCAGAATGCGCTACGTCGCGTACGGCAGCGGGCCTTCGACGAAGCGGACTGGGATGAAAAGGTGGACGACTACATCAGTGACATCTCCTCCAGCAAAGAAGATTTCTTCGAGGCCATCGTGGACGAACGGGCCTGGGAGTTCGGCGGAGAAATGATCCGCAAGTACGAACTGATCCGCTGGGGTAATTACTCCGAAAAGATGGAAGAAACGGTAGAGGACCTGAAAGCCATGGCCGACGCCGCCGTTACCGGAACCGGTGAATACGCCGAACTACCCGATTACATTTACTGGAAGACCGACGAGAGCGGCGAGTTCCAGGTCTTCAATCCCGACCGCGATGTCGTAGCTCCACCCGATGAGACCTGGGAACGGGAGACGTGGTTGCTGGACCTGACCGACGAGATCACGATCTACGACGAATGGATTACCAACGACTGGGCTAATTACATTGACGAGGGCCCCCAGCCCGGAACCGCACGGTACATCTTTCCCGTCCCCGAAGAAGCTATCACCAATAGCCAGGGTACACTCTCCAACGACGGATACGGATTTAACTAGTCGGTCATTTAATCAATTATCATGCAATATTTTAAGTTTAATATATCACTCACGCTATTAATCATGGCGGCGGGACTGGCCCTCTTTTCGGGTTGTGAAGAAGAAGAATTTTATCCCCGGACCCGTTTGTTCCAACCCGTTCTTAACGAACCGTTGATGGCCGAATTCAATACCATCATCGTTAATATGGGAAACATCCGGGAGGCTTCATCCTACACGATTGAGGTAAGCCGTGACTCCTTCATGTCCGTGCTGTACACCCTCGAATCGGATACGAGTTACGTAATACTGAGCGAGGAAAACCTCGGCGAAGAGCTACTTTACTCCACGGCATATCAGGTCCGTGCCACAGCCCACGCCGACGAGGACGAATTCGACAGTCTGGTTTCAGACCTCGGAGAAGTTCGGACCGAACGCTTCCCTTCTATCCTGCTGATTCCGACCGAAGGGGACATGCTGGACGGGCAGGTCCGCGTACGGTGGCAAGTCTCCGGTGCGCCAATCACGGCCGTCCGTGTCTTCGCCCGGGCGGACGAACGACTGGAGGAACCGCTCCAGACCTACACGGTGGAACAGGACACGGGCATCTTTATCGTTCGTGAGCTACAGGCAGAAACGGAATACACCGTGGCTATCTACAGCGGTACGGATGGAGAAATTCTCCGGGGGTACGAGTTCTTTACCACGATTGCCAGCGCGATCAACCTGAGCAATCCCACGGTCATTGACCTGAGCAACTCCAGCGATCCCGATACGCTGACTTCAGTAGTAAATAACGCCAATGACGGCGATACCATCGTCCTACAGAAAGGCTTTCTGTACAATTTCCCGAGCGAGGACCTGAATAAATCAATCACCTTTGCTTCGGCCTACGGCTTCGGTGATGAGCGTCCGGTGATGTTTACTACCGGCAACTGGAATATCGCGGAAGGTGCTACGATCGATCACGTTCGCTTCATCGACATCGAACTCCGCGGGGAGGATAAAGGCGGTGATTACGTCTTTAACCCGAACCTCGAAACTCGCACGGTCCTGAATGAACTGACCTTCGAGAGCTGTCTTATTAACAATTTCCGCGGTATCATTCGAATCAGGACGCAGATGTTCCTGGGCGATTACACCATCAATAATTCTATCGTACACGACATTGGTGGATATGGCGTGTTGACCACCGACACGGACGGCGTCGGAATGGCAGCCGTAGATAATATCACCCTAACGAACAGTACTTTCTACCGGATAGAAACGTTCATGCAATCGCGGCAGAACGCACAGTCTATCACCATCGACAACTGTACCTTCAACGAGGTTGCGACGGTCGGCGGTGGTATTTTGTTCCGCTGGCGTGGGGAAGAGGGCCTGTTAAGTAACGTGATCGACGGTATCTCGATCACCAACAGCATTTGGGGACCGGGATACGATCAATCCGGAGAAGCGGAAGTATTTGACATCCGCGGCATTTATGCTGGCCTGGAAGCCACCAACTTCAGCATCGTCAATACGTACGCTACCTCTGGATTTGAATTCACCGAGGGCTCCGAGATCCCTGGCTTCCCGGCTATCCAGTACAACGGCACGGCGGAGGATCTATGGGTGAACCCGGACGAAGGCAACTTCAACTTCGAGGATACGGGCTTCGCCGGCCGCAGCGATGCGGGTGATCCCCGGTGGCGGCCCTTCTAGGGGTATCCGTTCGCTAGCGCTTACTGAATACGGCTTCGAGGAACCCGTCCGTCAGATAAAGGGTCGGTTCGAACCACGGCTGCAACAGCCAGAATCCGTGCGGAGAATTCTCGAAGGTGACGACTTCATTTTTAGTGTTGCTTTGATCGAGTATATGTAACAGCTCCTGCCGCCCGGCGTGAAACCGGGGGTAGGAGCTATTTACGAATAGGAACGGCGGCGTGTCCGGCCCCGCATACTCGAGGGGAGAAGCTTCGCGCCACCGCTCATAGTTCGCTTCATAGTCGCCTAGCCAGGCATTTGCCGACCGGCCGGTCCACTCCGGCTCGGCGTCCGGGTGAATGAATGAAACGATGCCGTCGATATTTAAGACCGCCTGTACCCCAGCTGAATACTGGTTGAGTGGGCTAAGCGTATCGTAGAGGGGTAAGTGATTCGTAGTTCCCAACAACGATGCCAAATGCGCCCCGGCGGAAGCACCGAAAGCCGCAATACGGCTGGTATCGATACCGTATTCATCGGCGTGGGCCCGCATCCAGCGTACCGCCAGTTTCAGATCCCGCACGCCGGATGGGTAAGGCGCCTCGGCACTCAGTCGATACTCCGGCGTCACGGTCACGTACCCGCGCGCAGCCAACTGCCGGGCCATGGGATGCAGATTCTCCTTGGATCCGGTCGTCCACCCCCCGCCGTGGATCATCAGGATGCCGGGCCGCGGAGCAACACTGCTGTCGGCGGGGAACCAGACGTCCAGGTGCAGTGGACGGCCGTGGATGGCTTCAGTATAGACCCGATTCGTATCCTCCAGGACGCCTTCCGGGAGGGTGCCGTACACCGGCCGCACGTCCGGGTATTGCTTCACCACCTTGGTATACGTACTATTTATGGAATACGTGGTATCCCTGGGGGAATAGCCTGACTGTCCCACGCAGCCGGCGCCGGGAAGGAGTGCTCCCGCGAGGAAGAGTGCTTTTAGGTCCATGATATAATTCTTGTTACGGTAAGGTATCGCCTCCCTAGTGGGTACGGAGCCAGTTGACCAGGCGCTCGGTCCAGTCGTCCGGGGTAGTGGTGTTATTTAGACCAAATCCGTGACCCCCACCGGGATACAGGTGCATTTCCACGGACACGCCGTGCTGTATACAACGCTCATAGTACCGCAGGCTATTCGCAACGGGCACGGCCCGATCGTCGGCGGCGTGAACCAGAAACGAAGGTGGTGTATCAGCGGTCACTTGCCGGTCCGCGGAGAACAATTCGACCAGGCCCGCGGCGGGTGACTCCCCGATCAGGTTATTCCGGGAGCCGGCGTGCGTGATGGTCGAGTCAAAGCTGATGACCGGATAAATCAGGGCCGCAAAATCCGGGCGCACGGAGGTCGTGTCGGTTTCGGTCGGATCGGCATTTCGCCAAAACTGGGTGGCAGCGGTAGCGGCCAGGTGGCCGCCGGCGGAGAAGCCCATGATACCGATCCGATCGGGGTCAACACCGTAATCGCTTGCACCACGACGAACCATTCTGATTGCCTGCTGGGCGTCCATGAGCGGGGCCAGGGAACGGTCGACATTCGTTTCGTCCTGGGGAATCCGGTACTTGAGTACGAAAGCGGTAATGCTATCCTGGTTGAGCCGTTCGGCCATCCACACCCCTTCCTTGTCGTAGGCTAGTCGGGCGTAGCCGCCGCCGGGGCAAATGATGACGGCCTGCCCGTTGGGATGGTCGGGGACATAGGCCGTTAGTTGGGGGATCGCTACGTCACTGAAAGCCCGGCCACCACTACCACCCCTGTCTTCCATGGTTTCGGGATCGGCCACGTCGCGGGAATTCGGAACGGTACCGGGG